>JBEKKD010000033.1:0-16250 GCA_050010895.1 Armatimonadota bacterium | reverse complement strand
AGCGCGCGACCCGAAGTGGCTGCTCTGCGGCTGGGGCGGCGCCGGGGCGTTCTCCGATGGAAAGCTCACACTCTCGACCGAGATTGGCGGCCAGCTCACGACCTACCTCCCTCGTGCGCGTGTCGAGCAGTTGCTTGACGAAGTGGACCGAATGTGGCTGAAGTTCGGCGCCCCCAAGGAGGTCTACGGCGCCGACGAGGACGCGATGCACGCGCTCGAGCGGCGAGCCATGCAAGCCGACCTCCAGTTCATCGGCACCCGCATCCGCCACCTCGGGACCGATCGGTGTCCGGTCGTGCTCAGGGAGATGCGGCGTTCGCTGGGAGACAACGTCGACGTGCATCCGCGCGAGGGCATCGAGGCGATCACTGTCGAAGACGGCGTCGTCACTGGAGTCCGGACCGCGAGCGGCGCAGAATACCCGGCCGACTTCGTCATCGCCGCGCCGGGCCGCGAAGGGTCAGAGTGGTTCATGCGCGAGGGAAACGCGCTGGGATTGGGACGCGCTGACAACCCTGTCGACGTGGGCGTGCGCGTGGAGGTGGCCTCGGAGACGCTCGCAGAGATCACCTCCGTCGCCTACGAGTCGAAGCTGATCTTCTATTCGCGCACGTTCGACGACAGGGTGCGCACCTTCTGTATGTGCCCATATGGCGAGGTCGTGACCGAGCAGTCGGACGGCGTCATCACCGTGAACGGGCACAGCTACGCGCACAAGAAAACGGGGAACACCAACTTCGCCCTGCTGGTGAGCACGAGATTCACCGAGCCGTTCCACGACCCGATCGCATACGGCCGCTATCTCGCCCGGCTGGCGAATCTGATCAGCGATGGAGTGATCATCCAGCGCCTGGGCGATCTGAGATCCGGGCGCCGCTCGACCGATCAGCGTATCGCGCGGGGCCTGGTGAGGCCCACGTTGGAATCGGCCACTCCAGGCGACCTCAGCTTCGTGCTTCCTCACCGGCACCTGACTGGCATCCTGGAGGCGTTCGAGTCTCTCGACCGGTTTGTGCCCGGCCTGGGATCCCGCCACACGCTGCTCTACGGAATCGAGATCAAGCTCTACTCGGCCAGACCGCGCCTCACCGACGTGCTCGAGACGGAGGTGCGGAATCTGTTCGCGGTAGGCGATGGGGCCGGCGTTACCAGAGGTCTGGTGCAGGCCGGCGCGAGCGGCCTGCTGGCGGGACGGGAGATCCGACGCAGAATCACCAGCGACCTGAGTTAGTCACTATCCTCAGGGTCTGCACCTCCGGCCGCGGACGAACCGACTGCCAGGTCCACCTGTGATTTGTCGCTGGATATGAACTCCATGAACCTCCTGGCGAGTCCGGAACGCGGGCTCTTCTTGTGAATACCCATCTCGAGCCGCGTGGCGCGTGGGGAAGACTGATTGAGCGCCGGGCCGGGTTTCACCGAGCCCACCGGCACTTTCCCATCGAGTTTCAGGTATGGGCAGGGGTCGTACATCACACCGACGTCGGCCTCGCCTTTTGCCAGGGCTGCCATCGTGTCCGACTGTCGCGGGTGAAGGACGAGTTTCCTCTGGATCTTGTCCCAGACGCCCAGTCGGGTAAGAGCATGCTCTGCGTCTGTCCCAAGGGATGTCGTTCCCGCCGTCGGCATGGCAATCGACTTGACCCCGTCCGACGTGAGAGCGCTGACGCCGCTCACTGGGGGCTTGGACGCCGGTGTAGCTAGCACCGCGTTGAAAGCGCCGACGCCTCTCCGAAGCGAGGCGTCCATGAAGCCCTCGCGCTCAAGCAGACCGAACTCCGTCCCGCCGAGCAGGATGAGCACGTCCGGGGTCGCGCCGCCCTCGATCTTCTTCACCAGAACGTCCGGCTCGCCGCCCTCCACCCTGACGGACTTACCCGCGTTCGCGGCCTCAAACTTACCCCCGATGGCTTCCACGGGGGGGACGAAGGCGCAGGCAACGTAGACCGTCAGGACATTGGGATCGCCCGGGGCCGGCTGACGACTGGGGGCATTGGGGCGCGCGCATCCAGCCGCCAATACACCCGCTCCGATCAGTGCCGGAGCCAGTCTTTTCCAGATCAGCTTCACAGTTCCGCGCCTCGGCCCTCGCTCGGCGCTCAAGAGCAGGAAAAAACTGCCCGCCGGGTTCGCCGAATGGACGTCCGGTGCCGTCATGAGGAGAGTCGGGGCGGGCAGATTTGAACTGCCGGCCTCGCGGTCCCGAACCGCGCGCTCTAGCCAAGCTGAGCTACGCCCCGCCGCAAACGACCTTCTCTAGACGCCCTCACAGGTCCTCTAGAACCAGCGCACAGATAGTACCAGATTCGCAATCCTAGCACAAGGTACGCACTCCGAAGGCGGACCGCGAAGTCCAGGCTGGTCCCGCGCTCCTGACCGCGCGTCGGGCCGCGATTGTGGCCCGTGACGGGCCTATGCTAGAATTACGTCGCCCGCGCTGGAGGGGCACCAATGGCTACCTGCCCGAACTGCGGCCGCACGGCCGAGGATGGCGCCAATTTCTGCTCGCACTGCGGCGCATCTCTGCGCTCGCAGACGATGGACCGGATGATTCAAGACGCTCGCCGGGAGGTCGAGAACAGCCCGGACGATGCGTCCAAGCGCTTCAACCTGGCGCTTGCCTGTAAGCTCGGAGGGATGCATGATCTCGCTCTCGCGGAGTTCAGCCGTGTCGCCGAACTCCAGCCGGACTACGGCGACGCGTACTACGAGATCGGCTTGCTTCACGCCAGAGCCGGCAGAACTGAGGACGCTCGAGCGGCGCTTCGGGAAGCGCTCGAGGTCGAGCCGGATCACGCGCGTGCACGAAAGCTGCTCGACAGACTGGAGCAGACCCGGACGCGGTAGTCGCTATCGCCGGTGCGCCCGCTGAAGCACCTCCAGGGCGTCGTGCTCGGCCACGGGCCTCGGGTTTGTTCGGAGGGCGCCCGCCAATAGCCCATCTCTTGCCAGACCGGCCATCTGCTGTTCGGAGATCGGCACATCTGCCAGCCCGTTGGGCACGTTCACATCTCGCAAGAGCGCCTCTATCGCCTCAATCGCGCTGTCGGCAGTGGCGCCGGGTCTCCCGGTGAGCGCGTGGCCGACACGCGCGAGCTTCTCCGACACAATCGGCTGGTTGAACCGCAGCACGCCCGGGAGCATGCGGCCGCAGGCCGCGCCGTGGGCGATTCCATGGCGAGCGCCGATGGGATGCACCAGCGCATGCACCAGGCCCAGCCCCGAGTTCGCAAATGCCATCCCCGCGGTCATGCTCGCCAGACTCATGCCCTCCCGAGCGGCACGGTTGCTGCCATCATGGAACGCGTCGCGAAGATGCAGGCCGACCAGCTCTATCGCTCTCAGCGCCAACCCCTCGCTCGGAGCGGTCGCGCCGGTTGACAGATAGGATTCGACCGCATGCGTGAGCGCGTCCATCCCGGTGGCCGCGGTCACCTCCGGCGGCATACTGACGGTTAGCTCTGGATCGGTGATCGCTGCCCTGGAGAACCAGTAGGGGCTCTTCATGCCCATCTTGAGCTCGCGCTCCTCATCCGTGACCACGGCGACCGGGGTGATCTCGCTCGCGGTGCCGGAGGTCGTAGCTATGTTGATAAGCGGCAGACCGGGACGCTCGATCGGCTTCCCCCGCACGTGGTCGAGAATCGAGCCGCCTGAAGCCGCCATCGCGGCGATAGCGCGCGCCGCATCCATCGGGCTTCCGCCGCCGAGGCCAATGACGAGATCGCACGATTCGCTCCTGGCGATATTGGCTGCGGCGTCGATAGTCTTCGACCCGGGGTCGCTCTCGATCTGGTCGTAGAGAACAGCGCTGACACCCGCATCCGAAAGCAGCTTCGTGACCCGGTCGGCGGTTCCGGTTCGCCTCATCGATGACCGGCCGGTGACCAGCATCGCCCGCTTCCCCAGTCGTGCCGCCTCCTGCCCGACTCGCTCTACCGCGCCCCAGCCGAACAGCGTTACGCCCGGGAGCCTGAACTCATGGACCACAGATGCAACTCCTTCCGCTCTGGAACCAGGCATAGTAGGAAATATGAACTCTCAAGTTCGCTTCGCGCGGCGCTGCTCCTGGCAGGACGGGAGCAGGGGAGGGCAATCAGAACGGCACCCACTCGATGGGGGGCGCCGCCGCAGAAGTCCGCTCTGCTAGAGCTTCAGTCTGAAGATCACAGCCTCAGTGAGCTGCAGGATCGTCGCTGCGATCATGACTCCGACCAGCACGATCACCGCGTTCTCGGCCGACATCCACTGCGCCTCCTGGATCGGCTGCGCATATGGAACCGCGGCAACGGAGCCGGCCAGTATATTGCCGAGGTACTGGTCAAGGTACTGGTAGCCGTCCCTGACGGGGGTGATGATCATGCCGATGATCGCGGCTGCGGCGGGATAGGAGAGCCATGAAAGGACGCGGTACTTGAACTTCTGGTGGTCGAGGTAGATCGGGCACTCGCCGCACGGCGGCTTCGGACGGCGCTTGGCTGTACGCTTTGTCGGCGGCGTCCCCACGCGCTTTTCGGGCTGGCGCGCCCGGCTCTGCACCGACTGCATCTCCTCGGCAACCTGGACCTTTACCTTGGACCCAACCGTGTCGAGCAGCCTGGTGGCCAGCCCCTGGTCGCAGTAGCAGCCTGACCGCGCCTTCCAGCAGGCCTTCTGGTCCAGATACCGCGGGCAGTGCACTCGCAGGCTCCCGCGGCAGAAATGCAGCTCCCAACACTTCCGCATCAGGGAGGGGCGTCCGCCGATGGGCTCCTCTGAGGTCTGGGCCATCGCGGTGGCAAATCGGGCATTCCGTGTAATCGCACCGGAGCGGGATGCCGTGGATACCAGGATCACACGCCCGACCACCGCCCGCAGGACGCCCAGGACCATCAGAGCGCCACCCGAGGTCTGGAAGCTGTCAACCATGCTGCCAGCCAGGCTAACAAGATCCGGGGCACTCGTCCCCGGGACCTTGCTGCGAATCAGCGCTGGGAATGCCAGCCAGACGACCGCGCCGACGACGAGCGTCATGTAACCGGTCGCCTCAGCCCGGTAGTGCCGGATGCAGACCGCCAACATGCCCAGCCACAGAGCCCACAGGAAGACCTGGCGAGCCATATCCACGTTGTGCCTGACTGCCTCGAGCGCTGACCCGGCGATGAGCGGAGCAGCAAGGCCGCCGGACATGAGGATGAACATGAGGTACGTGAGACTGAGGACCGCGGCAACCGAGAACAGCCAGATCCCCTGATCCAGCAGGCCTAGCCAGACCGGTCTCTTGCTAACCGGCTCGACAACGGTTCGTGATCTGCGGCCGCCCATGTGGACTGCCTCCCTGGAGGCGGAAACCGGCTACTGCAACACCCCCAAAGTATACCGGAGGCAGCGCGTGCTGGCAAGGGCGAACATGCCCCCGCTCCCCTGAAACGGCGTGTGGGGGCTCCAGAACAAACTCTCGGTCCCCCTTGACAGCCGCGCTGCCTCCGGCTATACTCGCTACCGAAATCGTCGAGAATGACCTGCCATAGGCGGGCCCACATAGGTAACAGGCTAACCCCACCCCAAACCCCACCCCACCACGAGGCGGCAGGCTCCCCCGGTCTGCCGCCTCACCTTTTGCTGCGACGCGGGGGGTCGCACTTCTTGACAGCCGTTCGTAGTCTTGGTAGCTTCAGCTATTCGCCTGAACGCTCGCGACTCTACCGCCATAGCGCGACCGCCTGCGACGGAGGATGAGCTTATGTCGAAATGGCAGTGCACGGCATGTCCGTATATTTACGACCCCGCGGTCGGCGACCCGGAGAACGGCGTGCCGCCCGGCACCGCCTGGGAAGGCGTGCCTGATGACTGGGTCTGCCCAGTCTGCGGCGTTCCTAGGGAGTTGTTCGAGGAGATCGTTGACTAGCATCCCTGGTTCGAAAGGTGAGGTGTAAGCACGGTGCGCGCTGTGTTCCAACACGGGATTCGTGACATTCGCTCCGGTGAGATGCCCCGGCCCAGCCCGAAGAAGGGAGAAGTGCTGCTCCGGACCCGGTCGGTGACGATCTGCGGGTCCGACATCCACGCCTGGGGTGAAGGTCAGGTCGGCGGGGTGAAATGGAGCGTTCCCTTTGTCCCCGGTCACGAGGTCTCGGCAGTGGTCGAAGATGCCAACGGCGCCGATCTGGCGCCGGGAACACCTGTCGTAGTCGATCCCGCCGTCTCCTGTGGGCATTGCGACATGTGCCAGATGGGCAATCTCCACCTCTGCCGTCAGGTCCTGTTCCTCGACCTCCCGCCGATCCATGGGGCTATGCGCGAGCTATTTACCTGGCCCGCCTTCCGGGTGTTCCAGGTGCCGGGGTCCATCGATCCCGTCGAGGCCCCTCTGCTGGAGCCGCTCTCGGTGGCCGTCCACGCCGCAGAACTCACTCCGGCGATGCACGGCGCTTTCGTGGCAGTCGTCGGCTGTGGGGCGATCGGACTCCTGACGCTCCAGATGGCCCGTCTCAAGGGCGCGAGGATGATCGTCGTCGCCGACCTGGTTCCCGAGCGCTTGGCGCTCGCCCAGCAACTGGGCGCCGATCAGGTGATCCAGGCAGGCGACGGTGCGACCGCCCAGATGCTCCTCACCGCGACCGGCGGCCGCGGTGTAGACGTGGCATTCGAGGCGGCGGGGCCGCCCGAGGCCCTGCGTTCCTGCATCGAGGCAACGCGGCCGAAGGGTCACATCACGGTGGTTGGCGTGCCCTCAGAGGACGACTATGTTCTGCCCGCCGTGCCTCTGCGCCGCCACGAGCTGACCCTCCAGTTCGTCCGCCGCCAGAACGAGAACTTCCCAGAGGCCATCGCGCTGGTACGGGAGGGCAAGGTGCGCCTCAGTCCTCTGCTCACTCACCGCTTCGCCATGGACCGCGCCCAAGAGGCGTTCGAGCTCGCGGAGCGAAAAGGGGACGGCGCGGTGAGGGTCGCGGTCACCTTCTGATACGAGGCGGCCCATTGGCTCTGCCGCAGGGAAGGGCCATGGCTCATCGCAAGCTCTCTCTTGGGATCGATTTCGGCACCGAAAGCGGCCGCGCGCTGCTCGTCGACGTCGAAACCGGGGAGGAAGTCGCCACCGCGGTCTATCCGTACGCCGACGGCGTGATAGACCGAGCGCTCCCCGGCGGCGCGTCGCTTCCACCCGATTGGGCGCTCCAGAACCCCGCCGACTACGTCGAGACACTTCGCCAGACGATCCGGGCCGTGCTCGATTCCTCCGGAGCGGCGCCAGCGGACGTTATCGGCATTGGCATCGACTTCACGTCCTGCACGATGCTCCCTGCCGACGCCAAAGGCATGCCGCTCTGTATGAAGCCGGAGTGGAAGAGCAGCCCTCACGCCTGGGCCAAGCTCTGGAAGCACCACGCCGCCCAGCCTGAAGCCGACAAGATCAACGCGATTGCCCAGGAACGCGGCGAGGCCTGGCCGCGGCGCTACGGGAGCAAGCACTCCTCGGAATGGTTCTTCTCCAAGGTTTGGCAGATCCTGGACGAAGCGCCGGAGGTGTACGCCGCGGCTGACCGGCTGATCGAGGCGGCCGACTGGATCGTGTGGCGACTGACCGGCCGCGAGACCAGGAACCTTACCACAGCAGGTTACAAGGCGATCTACGACAGGCGCGCCGGGTTCGTCAGCGATGCCTTCCTGGCCGCCCTCGACCCGCGGCTGGAGCACGTCGTCGACGAGAAGATGCTACGCACGATCTCCCCGCTGGAAGAGCGCGCAGGCGGCCTCACCGAGGAGATGGCGAAGCTGACCGGCCTGCGGGCCGGGACGTCCGTCGCGGTGGGCCAGGTAGACGCTCACGTGTCCGTTCCCGCTGCCAGCATCAGTGAGCCCGGCAGGATGCTCATGATCATGGGCACTTCCATCTGCCACATGCTCCTGGGGCGCGAGCAGAAGCCCGTGGACGGCATGTGCGGCGTGGTTGAAGACGGTATTCTGCCTGGCTTCTATGGCTATGAAGCTGGGCAATCGGGCGCCGGCGACATCCTCGCCTGGTTCGTGCGAACCTGGGCGTCGTCCGGTTCCGCACGCGATCCGCACGAAGCGCTGGAGGCGCAGGCGCGCGCTCTCAAGCCGGGGGAGTCGGGGCTGGTAGCGCTCGACTGGTGGAACGGAAACCGTTCCGTGCTGGTAGACGCCCATCTTTCCGGGCTCCTGGTCGGCGCCACGCTCGATACCACCCCCGCGGATATGTACCGGGCGCTGATCGAGTCCATCGCGTTCGGCACGCGGGTGATCATAGAGAACTTCGAGAAGTATGGGATTCCCGTCGAGGAGCTGTACGCCTGCGGCGGGATGCCGGAGAAGAACACGCTGCTGATGCAGATATTCGCTGACGTCACCGGGCGCTCCATCAAGCGTGCACGCTCCGCTCAGACGGCTGCGCTCGGAGCAGCCATGTTCGGCGCGGTGGCGGCGCGGGCGGCCGGCGGCGGATATGACAGCATCTACGATGCAATCCGGCGGATGGCGGGAACCAGGGATACCGTCTACAAGCCAGACCCGCGGAATCACGCGATCTACGGGGAGCTGTTCGGTGAATACCTGCAGCTTCACGATCACTTCGGGCGCGGGGGCAATGATGTCATGAAGCGCCTGCGGGCGCTGAAAGCGCGGCAGCGCGGCTCCCAAGCCTAGTCTGCCGACCACAGGAGGAGCACTATGCAGAAGGTGAAAATCGGCTTCCTACCGTCGCATCGCATCCCGTTTGGCGACAAATGGGCTGTGGACATGCGGGCGCGATGCCTGCGCGTCATGAAGAAGATCCCGGGCCTGGAGATCGTGGCGCCGGACGACAAGCTCACGTTCAAAGGAGTGGTCTCGAACCTCGCGGACGCGAAGAAGACGCTGAAGCTCTTCAAGGACAACGAGGTCCAGGGCGTCATCGTCGGGGGCATGACCTTCGGCCACGAGACATCCGCCGTCGGCGTCACCATCTCCGGTATGCCGAAGGGCACGCCGGTGCTCCAATTCGCCACCAAGGGCAAGGTGAACGAGGACGGCACTCGCCCATCCGACTCGTGGTGTGGGCTCTTCATGATCTCGTCCGCTCTCCGGCGCCGGGAGATCGTGTTCGATCACATCCCCACCTGCTTCCCCGAAGAGCCGGTATGCGCTGAGGCGGTATCGCGGTTCACCAGAGCGTGCGCCGCCACCCAATCCTTCCGCGGCGCTCGCATCGGCCAGCTCGGAGCGCGGCCCGAGGAGTTCGAGTCGGTGTGGTGGGACGAAGCGTCGCTCCAGCGTGACTTCAACCAGACCGTTGTGCCCATCGACCTGGCCGACATCTTCGAGCGGCTGGACAACGTCAAAGCCGATGAGGCTGATGTGAAGAAGGTCGCCAGGCAGATCGAGGCCGGGGCCGAGGTACCATCTGAGGCGAAGCAGTACGTGAGCGTACTCGCCCGCATGGAAGTCGCGCTGAAGCGCCTGGCGGAAGAGAAAGAGCTGAACGCCCTCGCCGTGAACTGCTGGCAGCAGGTGCAGAAGCGCTACGGCATCTGCGTCTGCTCGGTCCTCGGGCGGCTCACCGACCAGGGCATTCTGTGCGCTTGTGAAGTCGACGTCTACGGGGCTGCGAGCATGATCGCCGCCCACGCGGCCAGCCTGAGCCGGGTGGCGCCGCACTTCATCGACTGGACCGAGCTGCATCCGACTGAGGAGAACGTCTGGCTGGCCTGGCACTGCGGCAACGCGCCCCCGAGCGCCTGCGATCCCGACTGCCACGCCTGCATCTTACAGCATAGCATTATCCCGCTCAAGCCCTCGTGGGGCACCCGCGAGTTCAGGCTGAAGCCCGGCCCCGTGACGTGCTGCCGACTGGCCGAGTATGACGGTTTCTTCAGCATGTTCATCGGAAGCGGGGAGGTCGTTGATATGAAGCCCGACGTCCGCGGCTCCTACGGCTGGGTCAGGGTCAGTGACGTGATGGACTGGGAGCAGAAGATGGTCGAGCACGGGATCATCCACCACGGCGTGCTCATCCACGATTCGGCCGTCGCCGACGCCCTCGAGAGCTTCTGCAAGTTCAACGGGATCGAGGTGGTCCGGGGCGCGTAGGCGCTCGCATCGTCATTCCGAGACGAAGGCGCGAAATCCGTTGCGAGATGGAGAGCGTCTGCTCCGGTGGACGCTCTCCGCTTGTTCCGGCCTCCGCCGATGTAGTACACTCGCGAGTGGAGGCAGATGATGGGTCTCACACATGTCGATATCGAGGTGGCGAGCCCTGCTGACCCGAAGTCCAGGGCTCGAGTGAAGCTGCTGGTGGACTCAGGAGCAACCCTCTCGGTCGTATCCGGCACTCTCCTGCGCCGCCTGGGGATACGCCCTCACTCCAAACGCGGCTTTATCATGGCGAACGGTGAGAAGATCGAGCGCCAGGTCGGGAACGCTGACTTCTTCTTTCAGGGCCAGCACGGTGTATCGCCAGTCATTTTCGGGAGGTCTGGCGACAGCGACCTGCTCGGCATCGTCACCTTGGAGGCGCTTGGCTTCATCCTCGACCCGATTCGAAGAGAGCTGAGGCCGCTGCCGATGATGCTGGCGTAGCGCCTCCAATACGGCATGATCGTATCCCGTTGGACAGGGGCTTGCCCCTATCACCGTCACGCTACTCAGCCTTGTTCCGCCCTCCGCCCATGTGGTACACTCTCCCAGCGCGCCCGTAGCTCAGCTGGATAGAGCACCAGACTTCGGATCTGGGTGTCGGGGGTTCGAATCCCTCCGGGCGCGCCAACGCAGTGCCTTCGCCCAGCATGCTCCCATTCCTGATGGCTCCCTCATCCCCGCGGTCCTCCGGGCACGCTCCTCCATCGTCCCATCATGTCGGCGGCCACGTGCATGCGCTCACTTCCCCGGCGATCCGGGGCAAGTTGGCATGATAAGGAGACATTTGGCGAACATTCGGACCATTGAGCTATCATTGCCTGGTACACGCGGCAGCCAAAATGTGCTAATAGTCAGCGCGCAATGACGTCTTGGCTCGCGCCAGCTCATTAGGGAGGATGTCAATGAACAAGTCGGTGCCGACGTTGTTAGGGATTCTTATCATTCTTGTCGTGGCGGTGCTCATCGTGCTGGTCTACAACATCAAGCTGACGCAGCAGCTTGGGACGGGGGCCACCCCAACCGGGACTTACGGTGGTCAGATACTGACCGGTGAAAAGGCCCCGACTACGATGCTTCCGCCCGCGGGACCTGGAAAAGGCAGGCCCGAGACGGTGACTCCGGCCGGCCGCCGTGGGGAACGCGGCCCGCGCCCAGGGGCCGGGAATCGCCGCGGAGAGCCCGGGAATCGCGGCGGAGAGGCCGGCGAACCGGAGCGCCAGGGCAGGTAGCCCGACCAGCACTCGTTCGCGCGAACACATGGGCCGCAGCCACTTACGGCCGCGGCCCATAGGGCGGATGACCGCGCGTTCTTGCGGCGTGGCGCCATCTGCGAGGAACCACGTTCCCATTCACCGGCGGCCTGACCGGGCCAGCAATTTCGTTCAGGTACTTCCCCAGGCACGCGTAACCGTCCGGCGTGCTAACCGCCACTAATATCCCAACTCTCTCAGCCTGCCGTCCGGGATGCCGAAGTGATGCGCGATCTCGTGGAGAACCGTCCGGCGAACCTGCTCGATGATCTCCGCCGGCGTGCGCGCGACGCGCTCGACAGACCCCTGGAAGATGGTGATGCGGGCGGGGAACAGCGGACTGCCCCAGGCGGAACGCCGGGTTAGCGGAACGCCGTGGTATAGGCCGAGCAGCACCATGCCCCGAGGCAATTCGCGCTCGCCATAGTGCTCAGCGGTGGGATGGTCCTCGACCACGACCTCGACGTTCTCAAGCTTCTCCCGGAAGTCGTACGGAAGACCCTCCAACGCCTCGGCCACCAGCCGCTCGAACTCATCCCGGGCGATTCTCATGGCGGCATTATAGCATAGGGCAGAGGACAAGCTCGTGCCCGGCCTCCGATCAACCCGCTACGGCTTCGCGAAGAACGCCTTCATCCCGGATGCACACTCGCCTCTGACGTCGTACGCGGTATGGTGGACGGTAACGAACTCGACGCCGATCTGACCGAGCGCGCTGGACGCCTTCTCGCCGACCGCGACGATGCGCTCCGGCGCAAGTCGCTGTCTCAAATCCCCAGGCTCTTGAGACACTCCCTGCTGATCCGGCAGGACTCGACTGGATCCATCTGCGTCGTGTCCTGCTCCACCACGATCCAGGCGGGGCTGCACGAGAGAGCGGCCTTCAGGGCTGCCGGGATATCCACCGCGCCGCGGCCAAGCTCGCGGAAATCGCCTCCGCCGTCGCCGCCGGTCCCATCCTTGAAGTGGAAGTAGACACACCGATCGCGATAGCGATCGATGAACTCGGCGGGCTTCTCGCCGCCGACATGCACCCAGTAGACGTCCGTGCAGAGCTTCACCAACTTCGGATCGGTAGCGGCGATCATGGTGTGCATGGGCGCCCTGCCATCGATCTTCCGGAACTCCCAGTGGTGGTTGTGATAGCAGAAGGCAATGCCCTGCTCCTGACAGATCCGGCCGGCCTCATTCAGCGTCTTCGCCGCATCGAGATAGGCATCGATGGTCTTGAGCCCGCTGTTCCCCGAGCTGATCAGAAAGCCGCCACCGAGGGCTTTCACGTTGCTGATGCGCTTTCGCAGCGTATCTGTGTCGGCCAGATCGCCCAGTCCGAGGTGCCCGCCGACATATGCGATCTTGCTCTGCCTGACGGTCGCCTGGAGTTTCTCGAATTCCGCCGGCGCGGCCGGCGCGCCGCCCTCGAATCCTGCGTACCCAACCTTCGCAACGTCCGACAGCACCCCCGCCAAGTCGTCCTGAGAGCGCTTGCCGAAGATGATGAGTTGAACGCCGACTTGTGCCTTCGCCACTGTATTCCCTCCGAAGAGTAATACGGACACACCCCATCCGCTCCAAAACCTCTTCTATGGCGTCTCAGCAATGCCTGCGTCCGTCCCGAACACATCGATAGCCTGCCTGCTCGGCCAGGCCCGACCGGAACGCTCGTCGCCGCCCGGAGCCTCCGAAACGGCTCGGTTTTGTGGAATATGCGCGACGTAGCTGGATGAAGCGATCGGACGGGTCGACCGCCCCGTCGCTAAACTTGCGGGAAGAGTTGGTCAGCCAGAATACAGCAGTTCTGCGGAGGACGATTCCGCGCGTCTGTCTACACCAGCCACAATGGCGGAGGTATTGCGGGAATGGATACGGCTTCAATGGACGGCACGGCCCTTGCCCCCTACGGCAATGCGTCCGTGATCGCGTTTGTGAACGAGAAAGGCGGGGTGGCGAAGACTACGTCGTGCGTCAATCTGGCGGCAGCTCTGGCGCAGCGGAATCATCGAGTCCTCTGCATCGATCTCGACCCCCAGGCGAACGCCACCACGGCCTTCGGCATCAGCGCGGAGCAGGCGATCTCTCGCGAGGGTCACTGTCTCCTCACGATGCCCCGGTTCCCACTCGAGCGGGCGATCGTCACAACCCAGATCAACGGGCTGGATCTTGTCCCCTCCAGCGCCCGTCTGGCCGACTGCGACAAGACGCTGGTGATGGAAGTGGGACGGGAAGGGCGGCTGAGAGGCAAGCTGCGCGATTTCTTCCGCAGCGTTCTCACCGACAAGTATGACGTCATTCTGCTGGACTGCCCGCCCTCGCTCGATCTCCTCACCATCAACGCCCTCACCGCGGCCACCCACATGATCGTGCCTGTGAACACCAAGTTCTACGCGCTGAAGGGGATGGCGCTCCTGGGCGACCTGGTGGCGACGCTGCACGAGCAGATCGGCGCATCGGTAAAGCTCCTGGGCGTTCTGGTCACCATGTTCGACAAGAAGACCGCGCTCGACGTGACGATTTTCCGACTGCTCAAAGAGAAGATCGAGAGCGAGTATGGGAACTATCTCTTCTCGACCATCATCTCGAAGAGCGTCGTCGTAAGTGAAGCGGAGGCGGGCGGCCTGCCCGTCCTGCTCCGCGAACCGGAGTCCCGTGCTGCAACGGCCTATCAGGAGCTGGCCGACGAGATGCTGGACCGGCTGCGGTTTAGCGTACCCGGTCTCATCAGTTCCACTTCCGGGCCCATGATGGCCCAGGTTCATTAGGCCCAATGAGGGAGAGTGCTATCATGACCACGACTGGCGATTCAGAGCTGACAGCGACGTTGGCGTTCTCCGATGCGGACTGCTCGACTCTCATCACGATCAGCACGCCGGATTGCGCCACGCCGATCTGCCGACTTGGCAATTCCAAAGAGATACTCGGTTCCCTGACGGTCCGGCAGCTCATCGAGCGGGTGGTCAGCCCCAATTCGCTGCTGTCCGTACACGTGCCGATGTCTCAGCTCGAGGCCGAGACGCCGACGGCCCTGGCGGTAAACGAGCTGCTGAAGGCCGGCTGCGACATCTTCCTCGAGGGCGATCCCGGCGGAGACAGGCTGGTTGAGCTCGACCATCCCGCAGCGGCGATCACCGAGGCCCAAGTGGGCGCGCAGGGAAGCTCGTTCCTGAACATCAGCCTGGAGATCAGGCCGACATCTGACAGGCTGGTTTCCGGCGAGGACCGGCGCCAGGTCGAGGTGCCGGACGTGGTGGAGGTGGTGACATCACCGCCCGTTCTTGCAGCCTTTCCTGAGCCGGAAGTCGTCGAGGAAGAGCGGCGGCAGATACCCCTCCCGGAAGTAGTGGAGGCACCCACGAGCCAGGATGTCCCGGCGGGTGAGGTGGCCGTGCCGGATGACCCGACACAGCCGATGTCAGTGGAGAAACTCGAGGAGATATTCGCCGATCAGGAAGACGAGCCGATCGCGGCGACTCCTACAATGATGCTGACAACGCCATTGGAGGCGCCGGCGGCGGACGAGCCCGAGCAGCCGATCGCGGCGAAGTCCGAGGCCGCGGTGGGTGCGCAGTCCGAGTCGGCAGCCGCGTCAGAGTCGGCGCGGGAGCCGAAGATCGTCGCCATCGTGGCGGAGCGGCCGGCCCGACAGCCTCGGTCGACTGGGGGCCCGGACGCGCGCAAAGAGTACATTCGCAAGAGCGATTGGCTCAGGGCGCAGTTCCTCCCCGAGGTCCAGGCACTTGATTTCAGCGGCCTGTTCGTGGGGAATCTCGGAATGGGCGTGCGCGAGCAGCAGGCGCGGCGCCGTGTCGTGCTCGCCGACCCCGCCCGGATCACCGATGTCCTGCTGCGAGGGAACAGCTTCCGCCGCACGGGCGACCACGCGAAGGCCCTGATCTGCTACCAGGAACTGGTAGACATGGATCCCGGAAACGCTGACTTCCGCTTCCTGCTCGGGAAGACGCTGCTCGAGCTGGGGCAGCACAACCAGGGGATCGACGCGCTCAACCGTGCCAAAGAGCTGGGTCACGAAGGCGCGCGGAAAGAACTCGACACGGTGAAGCCGGTGGTTCAGCGCCAGCGAAGACCACTGGGGTTCCTGCGGTTCTGGAAACAATAACGGCGTACGCCGTCCTGCTTGCCCCCGGGCGAACGCGCTCGGGGGCTTCTCTTTGGCCCAGCGCGCCGAGCAGCAGGAACGGAGCGCCGGAGTGAGCGAATATGTCCTCATGTCCAGGGACTCCGCGGTCATCATCTTCGCTCGCGCACCGATTCCCGGTCAGACGAAGACTCGGCTGATCGCCGCCCTCGGCGCTTCGGGCGCGGCCGACCTGTACCGGTGTTTCCTGTTCGACATCCTCGGCCAGGCGGAGAAGATCGCCGCTGCAGTCTCTGTTGCGGCTGCGGAGCCTGAGCAGAGAGACGCGCTAGAGGCGATCGTGACCCAGGTGTGCCCGCGGGCAGCGGTGACGGTGCAGTCAGGGCGGGATCTTGGCGAGCGAATGTCGGCCGCGTTCGACGAAGCCTTCAGGCGTGGCCATCCGAGTGCGCTGATCCTCGGCACGGATCTCCCAAGCCTGCCCTTTGAGCGCATCGACCGCGCGCTCTCGCTCCTGCGCGACCGCCAGCTCGTGCTCGGCCCCTGCCTCGACGGCGGCTACTACCTCATCGGATTGCGGTCGCCGGCGCCGCAGCTCTTCCAGCACATCGACTGGGGCAGCAGCAGCGTGCTGGTCGATACGCTGAT
Organism: Armatimonadota bacterium; assembly: GCA_050010895.1. Taxonomy (GTDB): domain Bacteria; phylum Armatimonadota; class Hebobacteria; order Hebobacterales; family Hebobacteraceae; genus JBEKKD01. The sequence continues at coordinate 143 of JBEKKD010000033.1, read as the reverse complement.
GAGAGCCCAGTCGCTGAGCCTGTCCGTATCTCTGCTCGACCCCTGGTTCGATGTGGACATACCGCAGGATCTGGTGGTGCTGCGCTCGTATCTCCACGCGCTCTCTCTCGCCGGCGAGCTCCTCCCATGTCCGAGGACATGGC
>JBEKKD010000032.1:0-16279 GCA_050010895.1 Armatimonadota bacterium | reverse complement strand
CTCACCGGACAATCAGGACTGGACAGGGGGCATGATGGCTGACCTTGTCGCTCACGCTGCCAAGAAAGAAGGCGCCCACTTCGCTCAGACCACGGCTGCCCATGACGATCAGGTCATAGCCACCTTCCTCAGCGAGACGACAGACTACTCCAGCTGGATGGCCCGACAGACGCTCTTGCTTCACCCGCTCGTCGGGCAGCCCGAGGCACTCGCGAGCGACATGCAGCACCTCGCGGCCAGCCTCCTCCAGGGCCTCGACGGTGGCCATGTCCATGCCCACCATACCGGCCACACCCGGGGCCGCCAGCGCGGTAGCTGGCAGATGCTGGACGTGCACAAGAGTCACCTGCGAGTCGAATCTGCGAGCGACCTCCGCAGCCGCCCGCGCCGCCTTGAGCGAGCTTGGCGATCCATCAACCGGCACTAAGACCTTCCGGAACATGGCCTTCCTCCAGATCCCCGGCACGATCCGTTTCGCGCCGTGGGGCGTGGTCCACCCGCAGTGGGAGAAAGAGAGCCGGAATAATGCCCAGAGCACAAATCCAGGTGGCGACTCGAAAGCAATCCGAGAAGCCGGTTGCCGCCGCCTGCTGTTGCACCACCATACCCAGCACGACGTGCGCCTTGTCCGAGGCCAGCCCCGGAACGTCTCCGAGCGAGGCGAAGTATCCCTGTGACCGGTGGAGCAGGTCGAGAGCAGAGAGGTTGTGCGCCGTTGCCGCCTCACTGTACCTGATGGTATGGAAGAGCTGCCGCCGCGCCAGCAGCGTCCCGAACATGGCGATGCCGAAGCTGCCGCCGACCTGGCGGATGACGTTCAGCAGCCCGGAAGCTTGCCCGGCTTTCAGCCGCGGCACTAGGCCAAGCGCCAGGCTGGTCATGGGCGAGAACATCAGACCCATGCCTATCCCCCGGAGAACAAGCCAGCCGTAGAGCGTTTCCCGACTGGTCTGGAGGCTGATATGTGAATTCAGGTACATCGAGGTGGTCATGAGGGCGAGCCCGAGCGTCACCAGGGGCTTGGCTCCGATGCGGTCGGAAAGGCGGCCAGCGATGGGGGCGACCACTCCCATCACCAGACCCGCTGGTAGCAGCGTGAGGCCGGCCAGAAGAGCAGTATAATCTAGCATATTCTGCAGAAAGATTGGCAGCAGGAAGGTGCTACCGAACATGCCAAGCCCGAAAATGAAGGCGACCAGATTTATGATGCTGAACCCGACACTGCGAAACAGCGAGAGGTCCACCAGGGGCTCGCGCTGCCGCAGTTCCCAGACGACGAAGCTGGCAAGGCCGATGACGGCAATCGCCTCACAACTATGGACATAGCCCGAGTCCCAGCCCTTCGACTGGCCCTGGGCCAGCGCGAGCAGCAGACTGCTCAAGCCGACGCTCATGGTCAGGAAGCCCACCAGGTCGAACCGCCCCGGGCGGCGGAGGGGGATCTCTCTCACGAGCACCAACACCAGCGCGGTCCCCACAATGCCAACCGGAAGGTTCACATAGAAGACCGACCGCCACCCCACATATTCCACCAGGTAGCCACCAATGGTAGGCCCCATGGTCGCCGATGCCGCTCCAGCGATACCCCAGATGCCGAGCGCTTGGCCGCGCTGTTCTGGAGGGAAGATCTCGGCTACTATCGTCATGGCCACTGGCATGATGCATCCCGCCCCCATTCCCTGGATCACCCGGGACACGATCAGGCTATCCTCATTCCAGGCGAGGCCGCAGAGGGCGGAGCCGATGGTGAAGAAGACGAGGGCCAGCATGTACGTGCGTTTGTGGCCCAGACGGTCTGCAATCCAGGACGATGTCGGCAGTAACGTCGCGAATGCCAGCATGTAACCGGTCGCTACCCATTCCACCTTCTCCACGTCCACCCCAAAGGTGGCCATGATCTTGGCCAAGGCCACATTCACTATGCTTGCGTCGAGCACCGCCATGAAGGTGCCGATCATCAAGCTTCCCAGCGCCCACCAGCGGTAGCCGCTGTGCCCGTGATTCAGCGAGGCGAAGCGGCTCTCCAACTGGCCGCGCAGACGATGGTGAAGGCGCATCGGCGCTACCTGCCTTGGCGAGTGGAACCGGAGGGATCAGGTGAGACCGTCGTCTGCGAGGCCGCGGTTTCCGTCCTCCTGCCGGAAACCCGACCGACATCGATGCTCACCACCACGGACATACCAGGCACGAGTCTCACGCCGCTGTCGTCATCGAGCGCTATTTTGACCGGGACTCGCTGGGTTACTTTGGTGAAGCTTCCCGAGGTTTGCTGCGCCGGGATGAGGGAGAACTGGCCCTGTGTCCCCGCCCGAATCTCGATCACTCGACCCCGAAGCACGACGCCGGGATAGGTATCCGCTGTGACGGCGGCCGAGTCGCCCACGCGGACGCGTCCGACCTGGGTTTCCTCGAGGTTGGCCACTACCCAGGCGTCGTCTCGCGCCCCCTCCTGGGTGATGGTGAAGAGAGGCTGGCCCACAGCCACCATCTCCCCTGGCTCCACCAGCCTCTGTGTGATCATTCCGGCCGCCGGGCTGCGGATTTCCGCGTTCTCCAGCGCGATCTGGGCAAGACGCAACTCCTGGTCCGCCTCCTTCACCTGTGCCAGCGCCGCCTCCAACTGCGCCCGCCGTACCCCCACCTGCATACGCGCCGCCCGCGCGCTCGACAAAGCTGCCTTCGCCTCTCGAGACCCTGCTCGCGAGACATCGATATCCTGCCGCTTGATCGTTATCTGCGCTCTCTCAGCTTCCGCCGAGGCCACTGCCGCTTGCGCCGCATCCACCTTGGCCCGCGCGTCGGTCTCGGCGTTCCTGGCCTCGTCCTGTTGCTGGGCCGATACTGCGCCTTCGGAGAACAGCTTCTCCATACGGCCGAGGTCGGCCTGGGCTTTTGCCCGGTCGGCTTCCGCTGCCACCAACGCGGCGTGCGCCTGGCGCAGCTGATTCGTGACCTGTTGCTCCTCCAGGGAGGCCGCGGTCACCGCCTGCCGCATTCGCAGGTCACTTCCGTTCGCCGCCGCCTCCGCCCTCGCGTTCTGAGATGCGACGTCCCTGCTCTCAAAGCCGAGGGCGGTCTCGGCCTGCAGCACATCCTTCCGTTTGGCCGCCGCTGCCGCCTCGGCCTTTCGAACGTTCGCCTCCAAGTCATCCGTCTCCAGCCGGACCAGCACTTGGCCCCGAGCAACGCGATCTCCGGTCTGGGCCAGCACCTGGATGACGCGGCCGCCCAGCTTTGGCGCAACTTGAAGCATGGTGGCCTCGACAGCAGCATCATCTGTAGCCACATGAGAGCGGACGCTCAGCCACCACCGCACGCCACATCCGATTCCAATCCCTCCTATCAGGACCAGGGCGATCAGGCCCCAGGGCAACGACCTTCGTCGCTTGATTTCGTTCGTCTCGGCAGCCGGCCCCGGAGCGGTCATTGCCTCTTCCCTTCCTGCTTGTGGGCGCTTCGTGCCGTCCCGTCTAGGGTGCCGTAAAGCAAGAGCAGCGCTTCCGCGATCTGACTCTGCTCATCAGCAGAAAGCCGCTGCAGCGCCTCCTCGACTCGCCGCTTCCGCTCGCGACGGCACGCGCTCAGGGCGCGGTGTCCAGACTTGGTCAGCTGCAGGCGTACCAGCCGACGGTCCTCCGGGTCGGACCCCCGTTCCACCAACCCGTGTTGCACCAACCGGTCCGCCAGCCCGGTCGCCGCGTTGAGACGAATGCCGAGATCCTCCGAGAGTTCCCCCATGGTAGTACCAGGCCGAAGCGCCACCAGGCCCAGCGCTCGCAGTTGCGGTATGGTGAGTTCCCAGGCGTTACTGGTTATGAGCCTGCTGCCAAACAGCTTACGCATGATCCTGGGCAGGTATTCGGCAATGTCAATGAGAGCAGCGCTGTTGTTCCGCATCGCAATGTCCTTCCTGTTGAGAATGATTCGCTGATGGAAGTATATTATCATCTTCGCCCCAGGGCTGTCAAGTCGCGCCACATGAAGTGGTCGTTCCGCCCTGTAACCTTGCTTGTCCTGTCCACCTGCCCGTGATCGCCACCGTGGCGCGGTTGCTGTGCCGGGATTCCCCCTGAGCCGAAACCGCTCTCACCATCCCTGATCTCTTACTAGCCTACGGACGTTTGCCCAACAAAGTAACATCGGGCGAACGTCTTCTTCCAGGTATTCGCTGGTCTTCTGACGACTTTCGCCCTTACTTCTTTGGGCGAAAGTCATTAGGGAATCCGAGTGACCCCGACGAAGGTGGAGTATCGGCGTGGGCATGGACTGTGACGGCTGATCTGCGCAGATCAGCCATCCCTGCGAAGCGGCAGTAAGCGGCAAGGCAATACAGAGTGTGAACGGCGAGATCAGACCCTATGCGCACCTACCAGTATGAGGCACGGCGGGCCACCGGACAGCTCGAGCGCGGCGTGACGCAGGCGGCGGATGAGGAGGTGGTGTCGATGCAGTTGCGGGCGAAGGGCTACCAAGTGATCGCCGTTCGGCCAGCGGGGTGTCCGGACGCGTGGCTCGATAGGATGCAGCGCGAGGTGCTGGCGAGCAGTCGGGCATGCTGGAGATGGTGCCCCGGCGGCCAGGTCAGGCCACTGCCTCGGCCAGCATGCTCGGCCCAGCCTACTCCGCCTCGATCAGAATGGAGTCGAACTGTTTCATGGCGCGGTGATACGCACCGGTGTAGGTAACGGTCTCGTGATGGGTGATCTGATGGTGCTTGTCCCACTGCGTCACCGCGATCGTGGCGCCCTTGGCGAGCTTCGGGATGACCAGGTCGAGATCGGTGTCGTGGGTGGCGAGCAGCACCGTCACCTTCTCCCCCGCGATACCCCACACGTCGGAGGAGGCGCGCACGCCGCAGCCAGCCAGCAAATCGCTGATGGGCCCCATCATCTGCCAGCGAATACAGTTCGCGGGGATGAGGTGCTTGCTGCCTCGGCTCACGATGAGCGGAACGCCCTCACCCTCCGCCGTCACCGTGCCGGTGACCCCGGCCCGCGGGATCAGCGTCCCGCGGGGGCGTTCCCGCACTTCATAGGCGGTGAACACGCCGGTATACCGGAAGGGCATGCCGCGGTACGTGCCCTGCGTGGGCATGTCGCCGGGAGTGAAGGCCCCGTCGGGGTCCACGCCGCAGGCTGCCAAAGCGGCGCGCCAGTTGGGGGTGAGGTTAGTACCGCTCGGGAGATCGAACCCGACCTGCAGGAACACCGGCTTCTCTCCTGCGAAGAGCGCGGCCATCTCCGGCGTGAGGTCCAGCGTCCCCGCGTCGTCGTGCCCTGCGGTATAGATGTAGTATCCGTCCGCATCGGATCGCGGCTCCGTGCTGGCCACCACGTCCCAGCCGGCGTGGAAGGCTCCGGAGGTGATGGCATCACCGGAGGCGGCGAGGTCCTGCCAATGCGCCCGGTCCCCCCGGCGCAGGTGGGCCACCAGGTTCAGCACGGGCCGGTGCTCCTGCGCGTTGCGCGCCACCAGACCGGAGACCCATCGCTTCAGGCCGGCGACGTCCATCCGCCGGGCTTTCTCGTCGGTCACGCCGATGGGCATGACGTCGTCCACCCGGAACTGCAGCGCGCGAATAGCGACGCTCGGCTTGAAGATGCCCTCCCAGTACTCCGGCAGCTCTCCCCAGTCGTGGCCGACGGTGTAGACCATGGCGGTCGGCATGCCCCAGCCGCGCGCGAACGCGTAGGCGAGCGAGCCCTCCTGCGCGAGGCTAGCCGACTTGCCGAGCTCATCGCGCCGGTACTGATAGTGGTACATGCTCATCAAGTGACCGCGACGGTAGACGTCGACGAACCCGCGCTGGCCGGTCTCCTCGTCGGAGTAGTAGACGTAGGAGGGGTCATCGCCCTCCTGATACTCCATCCCGATCCGGCGCCCCGTGTCGGCCAGCGCGAAGAACAGCGACGGCCATCCCGCGACACATTCGGTGAACCAGCGATCCGCGCCGTCGCGATGCAGGTCGGTCATCACCTCCCCGATCAGCTCGGGGGTCCACTTGACCCGCCCGGCCTTCCAGTGGTAGGGATTCACGCCCTCCATGTTCACCATTACCTTGAGTCCGTTCGCGTGCGCCTGCGCGGCATACTGAGTCAGGTTCGGCCGCTCTTGCGTGGCCCAGTCGTACCGCCGCAGAGAGGGCGAATCGAAGAAGTACCGGATCCCCTCGCCCTCGCGGTCGGCAGCCCAGTAGGTGACGCCCATGAAGCCCAGATCGTGCATCAGCTTCAGACGGTCGGACTCCACATCGCCAAAGACCCAAAACGACGGATCGTATGTCGCCACCTGCGTCAACCCCTTCTCCTTCGTCGGCCGAGACGGCTTGGCCGTCTGGCCTGCGTGCGCTCCGGCCGCCAACGCGGCCACTACCAGGGCGAACGGCACAGTCCGTGTCCGACGCATAGCGCCTCCTCGCGGCCCACCGCGGGCCCATGCCTCTTCATACGGCTTGCGGGTGTCCGCACCTGCCGGCCAGCACGGGGGAGGGCAGGGCAGGCGCCAATGACCTTGCCCCAAGAACGGGTCCAGGTGGTATGTTAGGATTCCTTTCCCCTGTCGGACAGCGCTGACTCAACTACCCGGGCCCGCCAGCCTGCCGGCGAGGTAGGCGTCAAGCGACCAAGGTCCGGCCCCGACGATGACCAGGAGCAGCACGCTCATGAACATGGAGTAGTCGGTTCGGGCTGGATCCTCCATCGCAAAGAAGCCGCTCTTCAGGAGGATGGGCACCTTGGTGGTGGCGATGGCCACGCTGATGTCGATGAGCAGTGCAAGGGCTCCCAGCCGGGTGAGCAGCCCCAACAGGAGTAACAGCCCACAGACGATCTCAACCACTCCAACGAACGGGCCGGTGAACTTCGGGAAGGGGATGCCAATCCGGGCGAAGCGCCCGGCACCCCACTGAGCTGCAAACAGAAACTTCTTCACCCCCTCGGTGAAGAACACGCCGCCGGCAAGAAACCGCACGAGAAGGACGGCCGCGGGGGCGTCGCTGCGCAGAAGCTTGGACAGCATATACAACGGAGTCTTCATGATGTCACCCGCCTGAGATCGTCGCCAGCAATGACGCCATTCTAGCGGGGGCAAGCCAGGCATCAAGACCGTCTTCGGAACATCTGTGGAGCAGGGCCGACGGGGGTAGCCTAAGCCGGAGGCGCCCAGGGCCGCCAGCCGGGATGCTTTGACGATCAGTCTACGGCTTCCCGGGGGTCTACTCGCCGAGCCTACACTGCGCAACGCAGGCATAGCAGGCACCGGACCGCGAGCCAGCGGCAAGCTCCGGGTAGAGCGGGATCGGGTGCCGGTCGAGCGATCTCTGCGACGCTGGAGAGGGAAGCCCCTACCCGGGCTCGACTCGCTCCACTCCGAACAGCACCGGCCGGTAGCCATCGGTGCAACAGGCGACGGTCACGCCTGTACGAGAGCCGAGGAAGTTGCCTCCGCGGCAGAGCGTAAGCACGTACTTCTGTATGTCCGCCCACGCCCAACTACAGAAGCCTTCGGGCATGTTCGCACCCTTGGAGACGAACACCTGGCCCTCTGTGAAGCGCTCGCAGAGCGGCCAGATGGAATCGGCGTACTGCTCCAACGCGTCCCGCTGGAGGGTGCGCTTCAGGACGGTGATCCGAACGTCGGCATCCATCCCTTCATGGCCCTCTGGGTACATCGCTGATCTTCTCCTCTGGCAGTCTGTGCCGGATGTCTCGCACTATGCAAGCCGGAGGGCGCCCGCCTCGCACAGGTCAGACTTCCTACGGTCAGTCCGGCTCGATTCGTTCGATAGCGAAGATCACCGGTCGGTATCCATCGCTGCAGCAGGCGACGTTCGTGCCGGGACGGCGGCCATCGTGGTTGCCGCCGCGAGCGACCACGAGCACGTACTTGTGAACGTCTGCCCAGGCCCAGGTGCAGAAGCCGTCAGGCATATTCGCACCCTTGGAGATGAACACTTGCCCCTCAGTGAGACGCTCGCAGGGACGCAAGGCGCCCTCGGCGTACGGCGCTGCTACGTCCGGGTGCAGGGAGCACCTCAAGACGGTGATTCTGACATCGGCGTTCACGGCCATGGCTGTCCAGGTCAGATGGGGTTGAGTGTCCGCTGACAGGCCGTTGGACTTGTCTGCGAGCCCTGCGCATTCTACCATATGGGGCCAGTGGCAGCGCGTCCCGGGGTCGTTGTCCTCCCCAGAAACTCTATTGGGAACTCCTGGCCGGTTTCCCTCCTCGCTGCTATCCCTCCTCTCATGAGTACCGTTTCGGGCTACCGGTTCACTGCTGGATGAATGCCACGGTGCGATCAGGCCCATTCGCGAGGAAACCCGGCCCACCGACTCCCAGCCGAGGAGAAGCCGGCGTCAGGAGGCCCTCAGGCCGGCTTCACGGGCCCGTGACACGAGCAACTCCGAAGATGCCGGACTCGGGCATGTCACTCTCCGGATGCGACGGGTTGGGCCGGCGACACGGTTCGCCGACGACATCGCTAGCCCCTGGCCCTATGGTGCTTTCCGAAGAACTCCAGCGTCAGCCGCATGTACTGCTCGGAGTGGTAATTATGGCCGTAGGTTGGGAAGATGTGGAGTTCCACAGTCTGGCCGAGTTCGTTCATCCTGGCGGCCACGGCCTTGGCGCCGTCGGGCGGCACGACTTCGTCGGCCCCGCCCTGCAGAATCAGCAGGGGCACGTTTTTGAGCTTGGGGGCCAGGCTGACATCGCCGGTGCCGGATACGCAACAGACGGCGGCGAACTTTTCGGGATATGTTGTCGCCAGCCAGTAGGTCCCGAAGCCGCCCATCGAGAGGCCGGTGCAGTAGACGCGGTCGGGATCGATCCGCGCGTACTCCTTCATCGCCAGGTGCAGCAGTTGCGGCACGTCGACCTCCGCCGGCCGCTGACGACTGTGCCACTTGGGCATGACGGCGACATAGCCCGCCTCATTCAGCATCCTCATCAGCAGGCCGTCGGCCAGTTCCGGCCACTCGTTTTCGTCTCCTCCGCCGCCATGCAGCATGTAGATGAGGGGCACCTTCGAGGCCTTCCAGTAGTTATCGGGCACCAACACCCGGTAGGGGATCAGGGCGCCGTCCTTGGCTGACCGGTAGGCGCGGCGGAACTCGCCGGTCCGGCCCTCATATGGGTCCCTGCCGGCCTTGAGACGATCGACGGTTTCGAGCGTCTGGACCAGGGCGCGGCGGATGCTGCTGACGACGGGCCCGGCGTTGGTGATGCCCTCACGCTCGGCTAGGCCCTGCTCGAGAGCGCCGCGGTCAGACGTGCTCTCATTGAGCCTGCTCTGGCTGTCCTTCAGGTACTCAGCCGCGTGCTGAAGGTCGGCCAGGCAAGTAGCGCGATAAGGGCTGTCGGAGGCGGCAAAGGATCTGGCGAACGCATCGATGCCGGCGACCTCCTTCGCTAGCGCGGCCTCAAGCTGGCCGATCAGTGTTGCGCTCGTCTTGACGGCGGTCTTCGGCCGGTCGCAGATGATCGTCAGGGCGTAATCGCCGTCGGACAGCTCTGGCCATGCGAACTCGGAGATGGCGGCCCCGTGATCGTCCTTAGCGGTTTTCTGCGCGGGCGTCAGTTCGATCCTCTTGCCGGCTGCGCCGGCGATGACCACGCGCACGCCCCCGGGCTCGCCGACGAACGCGCGGGCAGCCACGCGCAGCTTCGCCCCGCCAGTTTGGTGGATCACGGTGGAGTTGGCCAGCAGGCCCACGTACCCATCGGAGGTGATCTGGAGTCGTGCGAGCCGCGATAGCTCCTTCGCGTCGATCTTCACGTTGCCCGGCGCCAGGAAGAAGCCATCAACATTCTGGTCGGCCTCCTTGGTGACGGTCAGCGTCAGCGTGGCCTTTCCCCCCTTGAGGTCGCCGAGCCTGGCCGAGGCCAGGGCGTACTGGTGCTGCTCCCGGCCCCAGCCGCCTGTGTTGTCGCAGGTGAGCGTGGCCCTGGCGGGCTTGCCGGCGCCTTTGACTTCCACCTCAACCGTGCCAGGCGTCATCGTTTCCCGCCAGTGGAGCCGCGCGTAGCGCAGGAGGATCTGCGCGTCGGGGATGTCCGACGGAAGGGTCAGCTCGTACGTTACCACGTTGCCCACCTCGCGCATGCAGCTGTAGAGGACCTGGCCGCCCGAGGCAGGGTCGCGGGCGTCCACCGTCCTGTCTTCAGCGGGCCGCGGCGCGGTGGTGTAGACTTCCGCCTCCCGCCAGAACACAGGGCTGGCGGCGGCCTGGCAGCCGACGGCGCAAGCCAGCGCAACTGCAGACACAGCGAGTGCGCACATGCTCCACGCAGTGGTCATGAAGTTCTCCTTTCGGGCGAGGCGGCGCACTCCACGGGATCGGACAGATCCGCGTAGCGGCTCTTTTGGCCTGTGAAGGACGCTGTTCGCGTCAGGTGGTGATGGGACACCGCCGACAACCCTGTTACTTGTCGGTGAGTCCTGGGCATTCTACCATATGGGACCATTCGACGACGGACTCGGATACGGTTCTGTCCGGCGGAGTAGGCCTGCATGCATGCAGGCGCAACGGAACCCCAGGCAGTTGACTCCGAGCTTGAGGGGGAAAGCCGGAGCCAGGGGGTGCCTGGGGCCGTCGACGGGCATGATCTCGCGGGATGGGCGGCGGTCCTGCTCCGGGACAACCTGGGTCGACACCTGTGCTACTGGGTCACGGCCCGAGCGCGAGTTGGGCGAAACCACTATTCCTGTACCGGTCCTTCGCAGTCGACACGCGGAGGCGGCTCCCGCCAGCATTCGGATTGGAAGCGGCCTCCTATGCGCGGCGATCGGGTTCAGTGCCGGGGGCGCCACCACCGTGTGCACCGCGGGCAGCGCTATCGCAGTAGGATAGGTACGCAGCGCGGAAACGGGCGAACTCCTGAGGCCCAGAAGCGGCCAGCATTGTGAGGTGCTGTGCGAGCGCTACAACCTGCGCGTTCAGGGGCAGCTGGTCGGTTCGCTCGAAGGCATCGCGCTCGCCCTTCCAGCGGAAAACCAGGCGATGCGTCTCGCCTTCCCGGTCACTCTCATAGATAGCAGCAACTCGCCGACGATATCCTCCGGCATCTCGGACGCTGCCTCTGTCAACGTGCATGAACAGTATGAGGTCGATTGCGAGTAGCGCCGAGGATGGCACTGCCAAAGGGCGAGCGCTGAGCTTGGCGCGCAGTTCGTCCATGGCGTCTGCGTGCAGACACGAGGCCACCATGTGAGGACCAGAGGCGAGCTTGAGATAGCGAGCCACGATCGGCCCCCAGAGATAACCGTACCAGTGGCCGGCGCCAATCTCATGGGCTAAATAGCAGCGGGGTGACGGTTCTGCTTCAGCATCGGCAACGGTTTCGGCGCTCTCCACAGTCACTATGGGCATTCCCCTGGGGGCGAACCCGAGGAGAGCGGCCAGAAGGGCGGTCTTACCCGCACCTCCGGGATTGGCCGCGGTGAGTACCGAGGCGCCTTGGCTGATCCTGTGGCCGACGTATGCGGCCATCTCCGCACTGATGGTGCCAGCGCGAATGAGATCAGCGATGCTGAGAGTACGGCCGCCGCACTGATTCAGGGCTTCGATCTGCTCCAGGTTGGCCCGTTCCAGCCTCTGCACACGGCTGTAGTTCTCTGGTTCGTTGTGAGCGACCTGCCTCAGCGATTCGAGCGCGCCGGCTTCACTTCGCGGGCGCGCTGGTGACGATTTCCTTGGCGAGCTCGTTGAGCGCTAGCTGTGGATCTTCAGGATGCCATTCTTCGCCGACTTTGGTCATGAGCACCTGATAGCCGCTGAGAGTGGCCTTCGTCGGGTCATCGGCCGATACCTCCAGGACGATCCTTCTCAGACTCACCCCTTCGGGCGTACGCTGGTCGATCTGAAATCGCCTCGAGCCGAGCGAGCCGATTCTGACCGCCGTCTGGTAGTTGGCCAGGTGGCGGTCGACCATCAGCTTTGCGACCGCTTCCGGAACGGCCACAGTCGGCGGAGTCTCCTTCGAATCATCGATCTGGACCCAATCGGTCTTTCTGAGATGTGCGCTCATAAGCGCTCCCTTCTTTCTTCGAGATCGCTCGCCAGCGGTCCCATGCTGTCCGAAAACATCATCTGCCCCGTGAGGCTACCGTCGCTTCATTCTTGGTATTCTCTGCGCTCGTCGACGCCCCTGTTCTACGGACGTTCGCCCAACAAAGTAACATCGGGCGAACGTCTTCTTTCAGGTATTCGCTGGTCTTCTGACGACTTTCGCCCTTACTTCTTTGGGCGAAAGTCATTAGGAGGCCACGGAGGACGGGGAAGCATGCCGGGCGGGGGATTCGGCTCGCTGGTGCTGCCGGTGATCGTCGCCGTGGCGCGGCTGCTTCGTCGCTCGTGGCGGCGCGCTTTCAGGCACGATTGTCGCTGGCGCGCGACACGTGTGCGAAGCAGGGGGTAGTACGACACATTCCACCTCTTTACAGTGAGCGCACGATCTCTCCAGATCGTTTTCGGATGACGGAGCCCCGGGGATACTCGCCATTCTTTCGGGGCTTCGTCGCGTCTGTATGGAGGGATCGCTTGCCGGCCTGCCAGCAGCGGTCAGCCGTAGTGCCCGGCAGGCCGCGCGTGTCGTGTGTTGCGCCTGCGAATGGATGACCGCCGCCGTCGGTCCGATGTACCCGCGGCCCGGCCAGAGCCGATGCCGTATGGTAGCGCCGTTCACAGAAATACCATGCGCGCTACGTGATCTCTTCGTGCCTTGCGTGTATAAGAGAAGAGCGATCAGTACCAACAGCTCGATAAGGGTGAAACCGCGACAGCCGCCCGCAGCCACCGGGCGGTTGCTCGCGTCTGGATGCTGGCCGATGCCGGTATCAGACCCGTGGGAAGCGCGTTTTCACTCGCGGCGGAACCCCGACCACTGACTCCAAGCTGAGGCGGGTAGCCCGAGTCGGGGGTGGCCTCAGGCGGGCTTCACGGGCAGTTGACAGGGACAGCGGGCGGCATCAGTTCTGGGACCCTACGGCCTCAGATTGGTGTTGGTACACTACGACAGGCGGAGTGCCCGGACGGTCGAGTTGATCGTCACCCATAGGCCACTGCTGACCATATCGCCGACGATCAGACCGATCGCCATCGGCATCGTCCGCCGGTAGAGACGGAGGCCGCCATAGCGGATCGTCAGCGTCTTCCACAGCCAGCCCACGAATAGCGGCATCCAGTACCAGTGCATCCCCCAGCAGTTCGCCGCGAGGTAGCCGATGGGGTGCAGCGGCCACCACCAGAACCGCAGCCGCATCACGCCCAGTATGATCGCCATCACTGCGCCGGCCGCGATGCCTATCGTGCCGTCGAGATCGAACTTGGTTGGATTCGTGATCAGCACATAGATGCGCTCGCCAACGTACCGCAACTGCGACCCGAGCCAACCGGATGTTGACGCGCTGAGGTTGAAGAACCCGTAGTGATACATGCCTGTCAGCACGACGTAGACGCCGAATCCGACCGACAGGATGAAGCCCGCGATCGTCGCTGCGAACAGCGGCCGCGACGCGATGTGGGCCGAATCCGCAATCTTGAACGACTCCAGCGCGTTGCCCGTGCACACTTCATATGATTCGCCGAACCCCGGGAAGTAGGTCCAGCGCAGCGAGATGAGAAGGAGCGATTCGCTCGGGCGCAAGGCCGAACTGCCAAAGGGCACGAGGATAAAGTCCTCAGCTCCCAGCGGGAACGGCAGGAACCCCAGACCCGTCTCGGCCCGCAAGCGCGCCCACATCACATAGTACGCAACCACGATCGTGATGATCGCCAGAGCGACGATCAAGCGCGCGCCCGCCGCCCAGCAGAAGTACAGCAGGAAGCTGAACGAGATGAGGAACCCAATGAAAGCCCAACGGTATGAGAGCGGCTCATCTTCGTCGCCTTGGCCGCGGTCCAGCCCGAATGCGAGCCGGAAGCTTCGCGCCAGGTGCCTGCGCCCGGTCCACACCACCCACACCCCGAGCGCCAGCACTGCTCCACCCCCCTGGTAGTACGGCGCAGGAAACGTGCTGCTGTACCATCCTTCGGGCGCCTCCGGTGTGGCGCCGCCCGCAATCGCGGCGACAGTCAAACCCACCCGGATGAACCAGAAGAGCCAGCACGAGAACGACAGCTCCTTCGGAATCAGGAATGCCAGCGCGATCATCCAGAAGTCGAGCACTAAGTCTATCTCGCCGACCCCTGCCAGAGGCCCCGTTGCCTGGCGCTGCATCAGCACCTTGCCGCTGTAGGGGATGGATGGGATCGCCGGTATGAGGCCGGCCAGGCCGTTGTTCAGGCCGATCGCCACCGGGATCAGAAAACCCACCCAGAAGGGCCATCCTCGCGGGAGGCGAGTCGAGCGGGAACCCTTTCCTGACTCCTGTACCATCTCCAGCGGCACCTGTGCCAGCGGGAAGCTGAGGCGCTCGTTCGTGATCCACTGGCGCCGAAAGAGCACGATCAGGAAGACGGAGGAGAGGAACAGCGCGATCAGGAATGCGGACCACGCCAGCAGCGGAATCGCCCACACCCCCCATGGCACCGATGCCTGGCCCTGGAAGTAGTTCTCAACCGCCACCATATCGGTAGGCCCGAACCAGCGAGGGATGTACGCGAAGTAGGTCGTGACCCAGTTCGGAATAGCGCGCGCAAGGTACTGCTGCACAATGTTGTACGGGATCATCCACGCGAGAATGCCGTGAGTGACGAGCGGCCCACCGACGATCACGATCCCGTAGACCGCTAACAACTCAGTGCGCGTGAAGCGTCGGATCCGGACTGCGCTCAGCAATGGGTTCAGGGCGGCCAGCAGGAAGAGGATGACCAGCGGCGCCATCGCCGGCACGCCTGACGCGAACATGTATGTCGTGCCGTAAACGAGTTCTCCGAAGTACGCCGCTGGGGCAATGAGAACGAGAAGAACGAACGAGATCAGGAGCACCCGCAGGCTGATACCGGCTCCGCCGGCATGGGTCTCCGCGGTCATGGAATCGGCGCCTCATCTCTCAGCATCGTCCTTCCTATCCAGGTGACGTCTGCTCCTTTTCGCTCCCGTTCGACTCGCACCCTAGCGAACGCTGGCGATGATGGCCGCCAATGCCGACTCGACCTTCCGGCGCACTTTGCTGAACCCCGCCGATCGCTCGCCCGTACTCTCATTCATGTAGAGTGCTCGGCTTACCTCCACCATGATTGAGTGGACGCGCGCATCCTTCCGGTAGACGCTGCCTGGCACCATGCTGCCGGCGAACGGACGGTTCAGCTCCACGCGCCACAGGAGATCGCTGAATGCAGCCACCGCAGTCCGCTGCAGCCACTCAGGGGTATGGAACGGGTCCGTCCCGATGCAGATCTCTGGACGAAGTGGCGCCTGGTCCATGTCGCAGGGCAGAGGCGATGAAGGGAAGCTGTGAGCATCGATGATAAGGACACGGCCCTGAGCGACCAGAGCATTCTCCACCAGACGCGTGAAAGCCTCATGATGAGGGAAGTAGTAGGCATCAAGGAGCCGTTCGCGCTCTGTAGCATCCAGAGATGGGCGCAGCAACCGACCATCGGATGTCCGCGTGTAGACAGCGCCCATGCCCTTACCGGCCATTGGCTCGCCCGCATCATCGGGGAACCGTTCGGGGTCAACAACCAGCCGACTGACGGGGAAGACAAGGTGGGTCGCCTCCTCCCCGAGGTCGAACAGCTCATCGACATACCGGTCAGTCATCCTGAGCAGTTCCTGAGCGAGGGTCTCACCCGAGATCGCCAACTTCGCGGCCTCGTTGGGCGGTATCTCGGTAGACGCGTGGGGGATGTGGATGATGACCGGGATGCTCATGGGCTTCCGAGGTTCCTTTCAGACCACGGCTTTCTCTGCGCTCGCTGACGCCCCTGTGCTGGGGAGACACGCGGATGACGACCGCTGTCCAGAGAGAATTTGGCTAGATGTGGCTACCCGTCATCGGTACTGTGGCCCGGCTGCCGTGTCGGACCGTCCCGCGCCAACCGTGACGCCATCCGCGACCGAACCCCAGGCAGTGGCTCCAAGCCGAGGGGGTAGCCGGAGTCGCGAGGCCCTCAGGCCGGCTTTACGGGCGGTTAACAGGGACAGCTGGCATCTTCCTGCCTCCCAAGCGCAATGAATGGCTCAGGTTGGCCGGAATGTCCAGAGGAGATTGGGCCCATACGACACAGCTATGGGCTCAGTGCGCCCGGGGCGGTGGACAAGCTGCTCCGGTGCGGATTGTGGTTTGGGGTCTTCTCGGCGCGAAGGAACGGCGAAATGCAGACAGGACTGC
>JBEKKD010000031.1:0-15000 GCA_050010895.1 Armatimonadota bacterium | reverse complement strand
TTCACAGACAGTGAGAGCGCGAGAGGTCCGGACTTCTGACCCCTCCGGCCCAAGCCAACTTTGAAGGTTCCCTAAATCCACCGGCATTCTCCCACATCCCGGAACCGTTGTCAATACCATCCGCAGGAGATTTCTCCACATCCCCTGTCGCTCGCGCCCACAGTCCCCTCTGCACAGCCCAGCAGGCATCTCAGGGCTGCTGCGTCATCCGGACAATCACACCAGCCGCACCACCCGCCTCTTCCCCACCCGCAGCAGCATCCCCGCCGCGAACGCAATCTCCTCCTGCGGGTCCGATAGTTGCCGATCATCCACGTGCACCGCCCCCGCCTTCACCAGCCGCGCCGCCTCGCTCTTCGTCTTCGTCAATCCCAGTTGGTGTATGGCTGTGGACGCCCATAGCGGCCGGCCTCGCAGGTCCTCTGGAATCGCTACCTCGCTTGCCAGTGCGGCGTAATCCTCCAGCGTCTGCTCCCGCGAACCCGAGAACACCCGCAGGAACGTCTCGTCCGCGCGCTCCGCCGCTTCCGCACCGTGATAGAGAGTCACGATCTCCTTCGCCAGGCGCCGCTTCGCATCGCGCGGGTTGAGTTCCCCCGCGCGCATCTCGGCCAGCATCGCCGTGATCTCGTCGTTCGATAGATCGGTGCATAGCGTGAAGAAATCCCCCATCACGCCGTCCGGGATCGACATGATCTTTCCGAACATGTCGTCCGGAGACTCAGTCACACCGATGTAGTTACCCAGCGACTTCCCCATCCGCCGCACGCCATCGGTGCCGACCAGTATCGGAAACGTGATGATGACTTGACCCAATGGCTCACCCATCAAGTCAAGCAGGCCCGGGGCGCGGCTGAAAGCCGGACCCGACTCGGGCAGTGCCTTCGCTAGCTGGTCGAGCAGACTCTTAGACAGCCCAAACGACGGACTCCACCCGTGTCTCTGCGCGGTCTGGCGGAGTCGCTCCATGACCGAGGGCGACACTCTTGAGCACGACGTTGCCACACGCGCCGCATTCCCGCAATGGAGAACTTGGTGCCAAGTGTGCCGGGAGGGATCCCCGAGGAATTCATGAATACGGCGTAGTTCATCGCGCTGCAGCTCCCGCCCCACCAGCAGGTTGAACTTCTGCTCCGTCCCGCCCAGTTCGATGTCCGAGCGGATCGCAACCGAGTCGTAGCCCTGGAAGATGGGATACAGCAGCTCGTGGATGCTGATCGGCTGCTCGGCCTTGTAGCGCTGCTCGAAATCGTCCCGCGCCAGCATCTGCGCCACCGTGTGCGTCGAGGCCAGACGAAGTATCTGCTCCGGCGTCAGTTTGCTGCACCACTCACTGTTGTAGTGGAACTCGGTCTTCTCCGGATCGAGTATCGTGAAGACCTGCTCGCGGTAGGTGGCGACGTTCTTGTCGACCTGCTCCCGCGTGAGCTGTGGCCGTCCCTCGGATCGGCCCGATGGGTCGCCGATCATCCCCGTGAAATCGCCGATGATCAGCACCGCCACGTGCCCCAGGTCCTGGAACAGCCGCAGTTTGCGCAACACCACCGCATGCCCGAGGTGGATATCGGGACCGGTCGGATCGACCCCGAGCTTCACGCGCAAGGGCCGCCCGGACCGGAGCTTCTTCACCAACTCCTCTTCCGGGATGATCTCCACGGTGTGGGCGCGTATTCGAGCTAGCTGTTCGTCAATGGAGAGTTTCATGCATCCGCCGATCGATGGAGTCGTGCGCTATGGTACTACGAAATAGGGCACGCGTTCAAACGGTACACGGCCCCGGCGTGATCGGGAAGTCCGCGCTAGCAGGAGAGCGCGAGGTTGTCATCCCGAGCGACTCGTCCGTCAGCTGACGGAAAGGGGCGAGTTATGCGAGGGATCAAGACCGGCGGAGCCGACCGGAGGGAGGCGACTCCCTCCCCGTTAGCAGCATCTGCACCCAGGCAACTCCGTCGCGCCCCACGATCCGGCGCGATCCCTTTGCTTTGCTGAGGGCCGCCGTCTATCGCGTCAGATACCACGGCTTTCCGTTGGTCGCCTTCGCCGGCTCGACGCCCAGCAGCCTGTGCTGTCGATATTCATCGATCATCCGCGGCACCGACATCCACTCCACATGCCCATCCAGGAAAGCGATGTTGCTGCCGCCGCTGTGTCGGGTGGACTTCGCTCTCAACTGAGCTGATTTCGTGAACGCTTCGGCAGCGCCGCATTTCCGCGACCAGGCGCAGTTGTCCCAATCCGCCTTATCCTTGAGGTTCGCGCAGTCGGCGCGACAGACATTCGCCCAGATCAGCGATCCGAGGTCGAGACTCATGCGGGAGGAGTCGGCCCAGGCGACGGTGTGCTTCGGGTCTTCGATCTCCGAGAGTTTTTTCGCGCTGAGCGCGGTGATCGCCGCGCCCACCGTGGCGCGGAAGCGCGCCGGGTCGGCCTTGTCCGTCTGCGTCGCGCTGTCGGTCACGCTGCCGCCCCAGCCCGGTGGATAGACATGCGCGCACGGCCCGTTCGGCCAGCCCTTTGTGGTAATGGGCTTCGTCGTGATGAAGCCCGGCCGCGTCACGACCCCGTGCCCCTGCGGCGGCGCCTCCACGCCGTCGCACACGTAGGCAGTTCGGTCGCGAAGATACGGATCGAACAACACTGGCCATCGCAGCCAGGGATTGGAGCTGTCGGCGCCCCACTGACACTTGTAGGGCTCCATCGGCGACTGCTTCGGGGGGAACCTGCCGTCATTGTCCGAGACGTACATCAGCGTCGCTTGCGTGAGCCGCTCGAGATTCGAAAAGCACGTCTGCTGTACGGTCAGCTTCGTCTGCGCGTAACCGGCGCCCACCATGCAGATGGCGGCCGCGATCAGCACGGAGATCGCTGCGACCGGGAATGGACTATGCCTCGCCATGAAACACCCTCCGGTGAAATGCGCCGCTGCCGAGGTCGAGAACTGATACCATCAGCGGCCCTTGCGTTCTATACGACGCTGCTTGGCATCCACCTGTTCCCTGTGCGGCGGTGAAGCGCCGAGAGATCGCGGTCTATGCCTGTGAATCAGATGTCTTCGGAACTGCACATAGCTGCGCAGGCGTGTGTCCGACTCCGCAGGGAGGCGAGCGATTCGTGCCTAAACGGCCGGCAGCACGCGATCGGGGTGAGAAGGGAACCGAGAGGTGAAGATCGATCGCCGGGGATTTCTTCGGCTCGCCGGGATGAGCGCGCTCACCGCCTCATTCGGGCGACTGGGTTTCTCCGCGCCAGCGAAAGGAGACGGGAAGAACATGGCACATGAGCTGCCTCCTCTGCCGTACGCGTACGACGCGCTCGAGCCGTACTACGATGCGGAGACCGTACGCCTGCATCACGACATCCACCACGCCGCATACGTCAAGGGCTGGAACGACGCCGAAGCCCAGGTGCAGGCGATGCTGAAATCCGGTGACTTCGCCGCCGCGAAGGTAGCCGCCAAAGCGCTCGCCTTCCACGGATCGGGCGCCATTCTGCACGGCATCTTCTGGACGAACATGAAGCCGGCCGGCGGTGGCGCTCCCAGCGGCGATCTGGCGAAGAGCATCGACGCCGCCGTCGGCAGCGCCGATGCTCTCAAAGGGATGCTCACGGCCGCTGCCAACCAGGTCGAGGGCTCCGGCTGGGGCATTCTCGCCTACCGGAAGATGGACGACGCTCTCGTCGTGCTCCAGGCCGAGAAGCACGAGAACCTCACCCAGTGGGGCGTGACCCCTCTGCTCGCCCTAGACGTCTGGGAGCACGCGTATTACCTGAAGTATCAGAACAAGCGCCCGGACTGGACCAAGACCTTCATGGAGCACCTCGTCAACTGGGACGACGTCGCCAAGCGCTACGCGGCCGCGAAGAAGTAGCCCCGCCCGCCGCGTACTGCCGGGCTGACTCAGCGACCCCGGCGGGAAGCTGCGCATGGTCTGCAGGAGGGCGCTCAGGCGCCCTCCTATCGCGTCTGTCCCGGGAAGCGCGAGGGGAGGACCTTTCCGGTGGGGAATGATGGGAGTAGTGGGTTCTGCTGACCGATGGAAGAAAAGCGCGGCGATCTGGTATCTCACCTCGAGGAACTGCGGGCGCGCGTCCTGCGCTCCGTCGCCTACGTCATCGTCGGCATGATCGCTGTCTGGACCTTCTACGCCCCGATCTACCGATTCCTGACCTTCCCCATCGAGCGCGCCCTGAAGGCCGCTCACGGCGAGATCATGGTCTCGCACTTCATGGAAGGATTCATGGTCAGATTCGAGATCGCCGCGGTGGGCGGGATCATCCTCGTCGCACCGCTCATCTACTACGAGCTCTGGGCATTCATCGCGCCTGGCCTCACCGGGAACGAGCGCCGTGCCGCCCGTCCCCTCGTGCCGGTTTCCGGCGTGCTCTTCGTGATGGGCGTCGGGCTCGCCTATCTGATCACCGAGCCCTCCATCACTTGGCTGCTCTCGATGAACCCGCCGGACACGGTCGCCAGGTACCGCCTCAATGATAACCTGCTCTTCATGCTGAAGTTCTACCTGGCATTCGGCCTCTCGTTCCAGCTTCCCATCGTCCTCATACTGCTGGCGAAGATCGGGCTCGTGAACTCCCGTCTGCTCGGCGCTCGTTGGAGAGAGGCGACCGTCGCCATCTTCATCATCGCCGCCATCATCACGCCCACATGGGATCCGATCACCATGACCGTCTGCGCGCTCCCGATGTGCGGGCTCTATCTCGCAACCCTCTGGGTGATCAAACTCATCGAGCGCGGGAAGCGAAAAGCTATCAACCTGGCCGAAGACTCGACGGGGTGATCGGGCTCAGTAGGCTGCCAGGGTTAGGCAGCCCGCAGCCTGGGGTGTGCCCGCAGGGTCTGGGCAAACGCCGAAGTGTCATCCCGAGCGACTCGCCACCACTCGTGCGGATTCGGCGCAGCCGAAACACACGCACAGGGGCGAGCTATGCGAGGGATCAAGACCGGCGGAGCCGACCGGAGGGAGGCGACTCCCTCTCCATCAGGAGCATCTGCACCCAGATAACTCGGTCACACCCGTCGCCTATGGCGCCCCCTATTCCTCCGTCACCCCTCCCGCCACCGCCGCCTCGATGTGCCCCTCGATCCGGTTCTTGGCCGCTCTCACCCGCGCCGTGTGCGGCCCTGCCCAGATGCCCATCCGCTGCGTTCGCGCGTCGCCCGCGCGCGTCTCCCGGATCACGTTGTTCTCAAAGAGCAGGTCCGTCGTGTGCCCCTCGATGTAGATGCCGCAGCCGATGTTGTCCTCGACGGTGTTCTCCCTGAACGTATTCCGGCTGCCCGCGTTCGTCGGCTTCTCGTTGCGGAAGTAGATCCCGTGCGCCCCGTTCCCTCGCACCAGATTGCCGACGAACAAGTTATCCGTATCCTTGTGCCCGATCGAGACCCCATGCCGGCCGTTCTCGCAGAACTGGTTGTTCTCGAAGATGCCCTCCTGCGCTCGCCAGCAGAGGAAAAAGCCGTCTTCGTCGTTGTGATGAGATCTACAGTTCCTGATGATCGGCCGCGCCGAGCCCGTCCCGGGATGGAAGCCAAGACCTGTGATGCCCGTGACCTCGCATCCCTCGACCGTGATGTCTTGCGTGATCTGGAAGCTGATCCCATCGCCGTTGAAGTCCCTCACCACGCAGTCGGCGACGCGGCACCCGCGCGCCCGATGGAGGTAGATAGCTCCGCCCACGCACCCGTTGATCCTGCGGTTGCTGGCCTTGTTGCCGTCGACGCAGATGCCTTCAACCGTAACGCCGTCAACGTCGATCCCCGAAATGGGCGGGAAGGCACTGTACACGATCCCGCCCTCGTCGCCGTCGTAATCGGAGACAAAGCCGCGATCGAGGTAGAGCACGTTCCCCTGTACATGAAGAACGGTCGCCACCGTCGTGCCCCAGCCCCCCGACCGGTCGTCCGTCACCACCACACCCATCCCCGGGCAGAAGCCGCTCGGATCGGCCGCCGTCACCTTGGCCTGTCCATAGTCGGCGTCTACCGCAAGGCCGCTCTCCGAGCCGTCGCTCTTGCGCAGTATCGTGTCCGGACCCGAGCCCACAAGGTGGATGTTCCGCCTCAGCTTCACGGAATCGTACAGCGTATAGACCCCGGGGCCAAGCTCGACCGTGCCGCCGCCCCACGCGGCCGCCGCATCGATCGCCTGCTGAATCACCGTGTTGGTGTTGCCGACCAGATCGCCATTGGCGATGCCGACTGTGAAACGCATGTCCTCGCTCCTTCGCCATCCGCTCGCGGGCAGGGAATCTGTCCCGCAGCGGGGAATGGGCATTCTGTCCCACGGCCGCAGGACCTGTTCCAGGCAAGCCCGTGGGAACTGGCTTTCTTGAGGTGAGAGTGTAATGAAGCAAGACGGCAGGAGCGCGCTGGGCGCCGGGCCGGACTCGCGGCGGCGCTGGGCGGCGCTCATCTATTTTCTCTTCTTTCTCTCAGGGCTTACCAGTCTCATCTATGAAGTCATCTGGGTGCGTAAGTTCGGGCTCGTATTCGGCGTCTCCACCTACGCCGTCAGCACCGTCCTCGCCGCGTTCTTCGCCGGCCTCGCTATCGGCAGCTATGCCGCCGGCCGAATCATCGATAGGACCAAGTTCCACCCTTTGACCGTCTACGGGTGTATGGAAGGGCTCGTCGGCGTTTACGCGCTCCTTCTTCCGCTGCTGCTGGCAGCCGTCGAAGCCACCTATCCCGGCGTCTACACCCGCATCGGCGAGAGCTTCTCCCTCTTCACG
This sequence comes from Armatimonadota bacterium, assembly GCA_050010895.1. Taxonomy (GTDB): domain Bacteria; phylum Armatimonadota; class Hebobacteria; order Hebobacterales; family Hebobacteraceae; genus JBEKKD01. The sequence continues at coordinate 8,253 of JBEKKD010000031.1, read as the reverse complement.
CTCTACCGCTTCCTGATCGCCTTCGTTCTCCTCGTCATCCCCACGACGCTTATGGGTGCGACCCTCCCCGTGCTGAGCAAGCTGATGGTCCATCGCGAGAGCGTCCTCGGCCTCAGTGTCGGCACCCTCTACGCCATCAACACCTTCGGAGCGGTCGCCGGCTCCGCGGGCGCAGGCTTCCTGCTCATCCCCGCCTTCGGCGTCCCGAAGACCACCATCATCGCCGCTATCGGCAACTTCATCCTGGCGGGGAGCGCTCTCACTCTCAGCACCGCCTCCGCCTTCCGGAAGGCCGGCGCCTCGGCGGAGAGCGCGGCGCCCGCCGGAGCCATCGGCCGGCGCGAGCGAGTGATTCTCGCGCTTGCCTTTAGCGCCGGCCTCGCCGCGCTCGCTCTGGAGGTCGTCTGGACCAGCAGCCTCGTGCTCATCCTCGGCCACACCACCTACGCATTCTCGACCATGCTCACCGCCGTGCTGGTCGGCATCGCCCTCGGCAGCGCCGTGTTCGCCCGCTACGCGGATCGAATGAGCAACCGCGCCGCCCTCGTCGCCCTCCTGCTCTTTGCCGGCGGCTTCTGCGCCGTGCTTGGGCCCGGCGTGATCAACCGCTTGCCCTTCGCCTTCCTCAAACTGTCCGATTGGGCCGGCGGTAACTGGAACCTGGTGATCGCCGCCCAGTTCATCGTCTGCTTCATGCTCGTCTTCATCCCCACGTTCCTCTCCGGCGCCAGCTTCCCGATCCTCATCCGCATGTATTCGCGGGGCGCTGAACAGGTCGGCCGCACGGTCGCTGACGTCTACGCCATGAACACGCTCGGCGGCATTATCGGCTCGCTCATCGGAGGCTTCGTCCTCGTCCGCTTCCTTGGCCTGCAGCCGTCGCTCACCATCGCCGCTCTCTTCCTCATGCTCACCGGGGGCCCGCTCGCGGTGATGATCGCCAGGCCCTGGTCGCAGCCCGCGCGTGCCGGCATCGCCGCCGCGATGGTCGTGGCAGTGGCCGTTCTCGCCTTCATCCACCCTCGCTTCCAGACCAAGCTCCTTTTCGCCGGATGGGGCCCGTTCGAGGGTGGCTACTACGTGAACCGCGAGACTGGAAACACTGTGGATGTGACCGAACGCTACAGCCAGCGCCTGCTCTACCACAAGGAGGGCGTGAGCTCGTCCGTGGACGTGATGGAGACCGCGACCGGCGACAAGATCATCTCCGTCAACGCGCAGCCGGTCGCCACCACCTACCTCTACGACATGCGCGCGCTCAAAATGCTCGGCCACCTCCCCGTGCTCCTCAGCCGCGATCCGAAGGACGTCCTCATCATCGGGATGGGCGCCGGCATCTCCAGCGGGATCATCTCATCCTATCCCGCGGTCAACGACGTCACCGTGGTCGAGCTCTCCGAGGAAGTGCCCGGCGGCGCCGCGAAGTTCGCCGACTGGAACTTCAACATGCTGCAGAATCCCAAGATCAAGGTCGTCATCAACGACGGCGCGAACTACGTCAAGGCGACTCGCAAGCAGTACGATATCATCAGCTCCGACCCGATCCATCCCTTCATCTCCGGTAACGGGATCCTCTACTCGTACGAGCACTGGAAGATCTGCCGGGACCACCTCAAGGACGGCGGCGTGCTCGCTCAGTGGCTCCCGCTCTATCAGCTCTCACCCTCTGACTTCGCCACCATCATCCGCACCTTCGTGGACGCGTTCCCGAACGCCACCATGTGGTTCTCCGGCATTGACACCGTGCTCATCGGTGCCAAAGGCGATCTCAAGATCGACCTGAAGACGATGGCCGAGCACATGGGCTCGGCGCCTTCCATGACTCGCGATCTGCTCGCCATGGGAGTGCAGAAGCCCTCCGATATCCTCGGCTGGTACGTCGCCGGCCCGGACCAGCTCGACTCCATGGGCGGCGACGCGCCGGTCAATCGCGTCGAGTACCCGGTGCTGGAGTTCACCGCCCCCAGGGGCATCACCATCCGCGGCGAGGGCCGCACCATACCCGCGCTGCTCACCGCCGTGCAGCAGTTGCCCGAGCCCCTGGTGTGGGCTCAGCTCAACTCCATGTGCACCAGGCCGCTCGACGGCGCGACGCTCCGCGACGCGGTGGTGGCCCGTCTCGCCGGAATCTGGCTCATGCGCGGCCAGCTCGAGTACTCCTACGGCTCATCCGACCAATACCTGCAGGCCGCCATGCAGGCCCACACGCTCAGGCCCCAGGACAACTTCGTCCGCCAGATGCTCGCCGACGCGCTCTGGTCGGTCGGCACGAAACAGGATGAGAACGGCGATCTGCGAGGGGCGTACGCTTCCTACCGCGAAGCCTATGCGGATGATCCCACGCGAGCCGATACCATCTGCAGCGCCGTCTACGCCGCGCTGGAAATCGGCGATCTCGGTCTCGCCGAGCAGACGATTGCCCTCGCCTCGCCGGAGCAGCGGGAGTACTTCCAGATGTTGGTGTACGAGGGTATGATCGCCCTCCGGCAGTTCAACTATGATGCCGCGCGGACATACCTGCAGAAGGCGGCGGAGTGCGACCAGGAATCGCCGACCCTGCACATCGGCCTGGGCGTTGTCCTGCTCAAGCGCGGCGACCGCAAAGCCGCCCACGAGCGCTTCCGCCGCGCCATCGACATCTCCACTCGCGGCCTCGACACGCTCTACAACATCGTCGATCTGTGCACGGCGCACAAGTTCACCAGCGACGCGCGCCCGTACGCGGAGATGCTGGCCGACGTCGCCAGCGCCATCATCGCTGATGACGCCGGCCGGCCGGACTGGTACAACTACCGTGCCCTGGCATACTCCGTCCTCGGCGAAGACCAGAAAGCCAAGCGCGACGAGGCCGCTGCTCGCAGCCTCTCCTACTCGAGCTGGTACGGCGCCACCGGAAATGTCCCCTCCGTCCTGCCGGTGAACTAGGCCCAGGTGGGCGCGCCTGGGGGTCGGCACACAAGAATCGGGCCTGGTCGCGCGGTCGCCGCGCTCGCGCTGGCGCACGGCGCGAATGACCTCTACATGGGGTTCTTGCCCGCACTCCTGCCCCTGATGGTCGAGCGGCTCGGTCTCAGCCTTGCCCTTGCAGGCGGCCTGGTTTCCATCGTCAACCTCGCCTCTCAGCTCACGCAGCCGGTCCTCGGCCACTTCGCCGATCGCATCGGCCGCCGCGTGCTCGTCCTCGTCGGCCCTCTCGTCACCACCTTCGCAATGGCATCTCTCGGCCTGATGACGAGCTACGAGATGCTGTTGGTGGCGCTCCTCCTCGGGAGCTTCGGCAACTCCGCCTTCCACCCCCAGGCCGCTGCGCTGACGGGCAAGATCGGCGGCCGACGCAGCGGCACGGCGATGGCGATCTTCGCCGCGGGCGGAAACATCGGATACGGCCTCGGTCCCGTGCTGGTGATCTCCATCGCCAGGCACTTCGGGGGGCAGTACACATGGCTCACCATCCCCATCGGCATCGCCGCCGTCATCTTCGTGGCCGCCGCCGTGCCGACAAGTGTTGACATGCCCGCCGAGAGCGTGCCTGACCTCCCCGGCGCGCCCCCGCGGCCGCACTGGTTCCGGCCTCTCGCCATTCTCTGGGCGGTGGTAGCGCTGCGCGCCGCTGTCGCCACCCTCTTCACGACATTCATCCCATTGCTGATCGCCCGCCGGCACGAAGCCCTCATGCTTGGCGGCCTGGCGCTGCTCGGCTTCAGCCTCTCCGGAGCCATCGGCGGTCTCATCGGCGGACCTGCCTCCGACCGCCTGGGCCGTCGCTCGGTCACCGTCGTCAGCATGGTGCTGGCGGCCCCCGCGGTGTTCTTCTTCCTCCGTGGGCACGGGGTCTGGTCGGCCGCGCTATTGTTGATGACCGGGGCATGTGTGTTCGCCGCGCTGCCTGTCAACCTGGTGATGGCGCAGGAACTCCTGCCCAAGCGCGCCAGCCTCGTATCGGGCCTGATGATGGGTCTCGCCTGGGCCGTCGGCGGCCTCAGCACCACCGCCGTGGGAGCCATCGCCGATCGTCTCGCTGTCTCCCTCGGCCCCGCCGCCGGGCTCGCCCGCGCCCTCGACACCATCCCCCTCCTCGCCGTCGCAGCCGCCGCCCTCGCCCTCATCCTGCCCGAGACGCGCCCTCAATCGCTATCATCCTGAGTGAAGCAACGGGCAGCCTGAGGCAGCAGCCGTTCTACAGAATCACCTCCTGCTCCAGCATCCGCCGCGCTGTCGGCAGCCACGGATACAGCTCCAGCGCGCGCCGCAGCGCGGCATTGGCCTCGCTGGTCTTGCCAGCGGCCTTCAGCGCCAGCCCGAGCGTCATCTGGGATCTCGCGTCGTCCGGCGACGCGTCTGCGCGCTCTCGCGCGGCTCCCAGTTCCTCGGCCAGTAGCGCCTCCGCCTCCTGCGTCTTCCCCAGCTTCCGCAGACACAGGGCCTTGTAGACAGCCCGGTCCGGCGCGCCCGTGTGTGAGTGCCTCAGATACGTCTCCGCCGCGCCGGCCTCCCAGTGCGCTCTCGCCGCTTCCGTCTCACCCAGCGCCTCCCGCGCGAGACCCGCGCACCATCGCGGTCGCGAATCGTCGGTTTGCGCCGGCCTCCCGATCCGCAGGTTCGTCGGGTATTCGAGGGCGGCATCGAAATCCGCGCAGGCGCCGGCCATGTCCCCGCGGTCGAATCTCTCTGACCCGCGCCCCACGAACGCGCTCACATAGAGCCCGCGCATGCGGAACTCCGCCTCCCAGCGATGGAACTCATGCGTGGTAAGCAGCAGGATCGCGCGATCCCATTCCGCGAGTTCCACGCAGGCCGCGGTCTGCTGCGCCGCCACCAGGCTGCGCCGCTGCACTCCCGCGGGCGCCGTGTCCAGCACCGCGAGCCGCTCTCTTGGGTCGGCTTTCATTGCCCGCAGCACGTCCTCAAGCTCCAGGTACACCCGCTGATGCGACGGCTTCTGCGCGGCTGCCTGCCGCAGCGCGGCCTCGGCTCTCTTCAGGTCGTGCTTCACCTCGCGGTACGCCAGTCCGAGATTGCGGTGCAGCGCATCGCCGTCGCTCACGTGCTCCGCGGCCGCTTCCCACTCCGCAAGCGCCTCCTCGCGCCGGCCCTGACTATAGAGCAGCACGCCCAGGTAGTGCCGCGCCGTCGCGTCGCCGGGATCGTGCGCAATCGCGTCTCTGAGCGCCTCTTCGAGTTCCCAATGATGCGGGAAAACGCGCTCCGTCGGCAACTGCGCCGCTCTCTGCCTCAACGCGGCCGCCGGCTTCCCGGCTCCTCGTCCTTCGAGCCAGAAAGCCAGCGCGTAGTGCGTCAGCGGATCGTCCTTCGCTGACGCGACGTTCCTGCTCGCCCACTGAAGCAGCTGAACGGCCTCGTCTCTCATCCCCGCGCCTGAGTAGCCGAACGCCAACTCCAGCCACGGGTCGGCCGAATCGGGCAGCATGGACCGCAGCCGCCGTAGGCCCGCCGTGTTCAGCCGGTCGCTCACCGCGTTCGCGCAGAAATGCGCCTCCGCTGCCAGCAGCCTGTCCAACGGGAGGCGCTCGCAGCCCGCTTCCACCAGGGTGTGCGCCATCATGGTCTCGCCGCATTTGCGAGCGGCGGCGATCGTCAGCGCCACGACGCGTGCATCGCCATGCCCCAGATGCAGAGCGTGCGTCAGCATCTCTCCCGCCGCGTTCCAATCCCCGCGCTGCATCTCGATCTGCCCAAGCTCGACCCGCGCCGCATGCGCGAACGCCGGATCGGCCACGGCGCGCCACAGCTCGACTTCCGCCTCCTCCAGTCGGCCCCCGCGCCGCAGCGCAACACCCAGATAGTAGGCTGCATCGGCGCGCTCCGGGGCCTCGGCCGCCGCTGCCGCCAGCCGTTCCCCCGCAGCCCTGGGATTCGACCCGATCAGCAGCCGCCCGGCGGCGATCATCGCCTCGACGCACGCCGGATCAGCGTCCAGCGCCTTCTGGTAGGCCGCGACCGCTGTCTCCCGTCCGCCCAGCTCCTCCGTCCGCACGGCTTGGCGCAGCAGCGCTCCTGCGGTCTGGGCCTCCCCCTTCTCGGTCCCCGCTCGCAGTGTCATCGTTCGCGGCGCTTGCTCCTCGGTGTAGCGGATCGCCTCGCCCCTTTCAGGGTCAGTGACGATGAGCGTGTATGGGCCCTCCGGCCACGTCGGCTCGATGGGAACCTCCATCCGAAGCGGCCGATCCGGCAGCAGATCCCCGGAGCGCCTATGCAGCACGCGCGCTCCCACAGTGATCTCGACGGCCGCATCCCAGATCGGAAGTGTCACCGCGACGCCGAGGTCCAGCTTCTGGCCGTGCCGCGAGAGGCGCGCCGCGGCCTGCTCGTTCGCCCACGCGAACCCGCCGATGCCCTTCACCGGGTACCAGTACTCCGTCCACGCGATCGAGTGATGTGGTGGCAGCAGGCGGAACGTGCCCTGGTCAACGAATCGCCCGCTCTGAATCTCGCAGTACGGCCCGTCGTCATCGCTCAATATCGAGGCCCACATGCGGCCCGCATCGGCCGTTCCCCAGGTGAAGTACTTCTTCCCGAAGCTCTCGTGCATGTTCGCCACGTGTACCACGCCGAAATCGCGCTCGTGGTAATGAACCCCGAAGAAATCCTCCAGGCTGTCCAGCATGAACGAGTCGCTCGCCCACTCGAACGCCTGGTAGCGGGAAAGGTCGCGCCCCTCGTGAACGGGCCACGCCGTCTCACCCTGCCAGGTCCGCGATCTCGTCGCCGGGTAGATCAGCCGCATGTCATCGCGCGCCGGCACCGCCGCGTTCGCCCAGAAGTAATAAGGGTGCGGCAGCGCCGTGCTATTGCTGAGCCGGATTTCCGTCTCGATCACGCTCGACTTCGGATGGAGCCGGATCCCCACGGCCCATGCCATCCGGTGCTTCCGCTCGACGTCCCCGACCCAGATGGTCGCGCTCCCATTCTCATCGCGCACCATCCGGCTGTCGACCGGCGACATCGTCGTCACTGTATGGCCCTTCGGGAAGTTCCACTCGATACCGCCGCTGAGCCATGCCCCGCGCAGCGCGATCAGCCCCGGCTTCACTACGTGATTGTGGTAGAACAGCTCTTCTCCCGTCGCCTTGTCGACCGCCGAGTGCAGATGCCCGCCCAATTCCGGCATCACCACCACGCGCAGATATTCGTTCTCGAGCACCAGCGCGCGGTACTCGACATCCCGCACCTCCTCCCCCAGGTCATCCAGCATCGAGTACGGGTAGATGTCCCCGTGCGCTCTGCGCTGGAACGGCGGATACGGGTCCTCCGGTCCGAGGGCATAGGTCTTCATCACCAGCTTCTCTTCGCGGCTCTGTACGGGCACCAGCTATCCTTTCCTCGTCACCAGCGCTCTGGGGCGGAAGCCGTGCGAATCTGCGCGATCCGCAGACGGTCCGTGTCCGCGATACGCCGCGAATGCGACCTCCACCTGTTGCCGGCGAGGCAGGAGGCCGCTACCCTGGACAGAACTCAGCTGAACACCGGAGGGATCGGATGGTACGTCCACACCTGCTCATTCCGCTCATCGCGCTTTGCGCGGCGCTCGCCGCGCCGGCATTCGCCCAGTCTCGCCGCGCCGAGATGCGCGGCGCCTGGATGGGAAGCGGCTACAACCGCGACTGGCCCGCGATCATGGGTTCGCTCAAGGACAACGGCTTCAACGCGCTCTTCCCCAACCTCTGCATCGGGGCCATGGCCTACTACCCCAGCAAGGTGCTGGTCCCCGCGCCCGGCGGAACGCCCGGGCGCGACGAGCTCGCCGAGGCTGTGAAAGCCGCGAAGCAGAGCGGCATCGAGCTTCACCTCTGGCGCATCGACTGGGCGCTCTGGGGCGTCCCGAAAGACACCATCGCCACACTGGAGGCCGCCGGCCGCCTTCAGCGCAACGCCAAGGGGCAGCTCGGCCGCGACGACCCCAACGTGACCGTGGACTGGCTCTGCCCATCGAACGCGGAGAACCGCAAGCTCGAGAAGGACGCCGTGGTCGAGGCGGTGCGCAACTATGACATCGCCGGCATTCAGTTCGACTACATGCGCTTCCCGAACGGCGACTACTGCTACTGCGACAATTGCAAGTCCGAGTTCCAGAAGAGCGCGAAGGTCACCGCGACCCACTGGCCCGAGGATGTGCAGCCGGGCGGGGCCTACTACGATCAGTGGCAGTCGTGGCGGCGTGGTCTCATCACCAGCCTCGCAGACGACATCAGTCGCGAGTGCCATCGCATCAAGCCGCAGATCTCTGTCTCTCTC
>JBEKKD010000030.1:0-16958 GCA_050010895.1 Armatimonadota bacterium | reverse complement strand
TGGAGGCCCAAGTGCGACGCGGCGTCCGGCGGGTGCGGCGCAAGGACGACCTGGCTCTTGCATTCCTCAAACACTCTGGACTCTACCCGGAGTTGTAACTGTATTATGCGAGACTCAATAGGTGCCGTCCGAGTAGCCCTTCACCACATCGTGATCCACCGCGTACTCCACGTATTTGAACGCCCAGTAGTCAGTCGGTACGTCTGAGAACGTCGCGGTGGCTGGCCCAGTCGGCACCCCGCTATCGCCCCCGGCCAGGGCGCGGGAGATGTAGACCGCCATCTGATCGCGGGTGACGGGGTCAGTGGGCTTATAGGTGCCGTCGGAGTAGCCATTGACGATGTTTGCGTCCTCGACCGCCTTGACCTGCGGATAGGCCCAATAGTCCAGCGGAACATCCGTGAAGATCTCGACGTAGTCGGCCGGCACGTCCCTGATCGTGATCTGCTGGTTCGCTGCTACGTCGCGATGAACGACCACGCTACCGTCGGGAAAGCGAACGCGCACCGCCAGCATGGTGGCGTCGGCCAGGCCGAAGTGGGCGATCTGCTCATTCTGCCCTTGGAACCCGGAGCCGCCGTCTATCACGCGCATCAGCGTTCTTGCTGCTCCCGTCGGGAAGGTCTCGTCGTTGTCCAGGTTGAGCGAAACCACCGCGCCAATGGCATCACGCGGGGGATCGCTGCCGGTGGCGTCCCCGCTCTTGCTGGTGAGTGCGCGCACGCGCAGCCAGTTGCCGGCAGGGCCGATGTTGTGGAAGAGGTAGGAGACGGCGGCCCCTTGGAAGAGGTCGAGACGCCCGTCGCGGTCCACGTCCGCCCAGATCGCCACCAAGTTCGGCCGGCTTCCGTCCAACCCCGACAGAGGTGCCGCGTCGGTGAACGTCCCGTTGCCGTTGTTGTGATACAGGAAGGGCTGGTTGTTCGCTTCCAGGTTCCCGACATAGAGGTCAAGCCAGCCATCGTTGTCGTAGTCGGCCCACGCGACAGCGGAACCAAGGGATACGTCCGCGCCCATTCCAGCGTTCGCCGAGACTTCCGTGAAGGTTCCATCCCCGTTGTTGTGGAGCAGCGAGTCAGGTCCTTCCTGTCCGCTTGCGAGATAGCAGTCAAGCCAGCCATCGTTGTCGTAGTCCGCCCACGCTACGCCAGCGGTGTTCACGATGTTTGAGAGAAGGGGGATCTCCGCCTCCGTGAACGTGCCGTCTCCGTTGTTGTGGAAGAGCATGGGCCGCTTCTGGAAGCGGCTGACCATAAGGTCTGGATGTCCATCGTTGTCATAGTCGCCCCAGGCGGCGCAATAGGCCGAGTATGGCATCGAAAGCCCACTCATCCCGGCCTGCTGGGTTACGTCTGTGAACGTCCCGTCTCCACTGTTGTGGTACAGAATGGAGACGTTGTCCAGGATGTTGCAGATGAAGACATCGAGCTGATTGTCGCCGTCGTAGTCGCACCACGCTACGCTGCGCCCTGGGTGCAGAGACGTCGTATAGAACCCGGAGGTCGACGCCACCTCCGAGAAGTGGCCGCCGTCGTTTCTGTAGAGCTTCGGGTAGCCAGTGCCGGACCCAATGAGAACATCCAGCAGCCCGTCGTTGTTGTAGTCCGCCGAAGCCACGCCGTTGTCCTCTACCTGCTGCGTCAGCAGGCCTGCAGATGAGCTCACATCGGTGAAGGTGAGATCGTGGTTATTGTGCAGGAGCATATCAGGATGGGCAAGATAATTGGGCATGCTCGCGGGGAGGAACAAGTCCGGGTATCCGTCGTCGTCGTAGTCCCCCCACGCGGCACCAACGCAACCGGGTATGTTCAGCTTCGGGCCAAGATCCTCGAACTGCGCCGCTCTGGCCGGGAGAATGAAAACAGCCGACATTGCAACCACCGTCAGAGCGACTCGCCACAGACTGCGAACCCTCATCGTACACCCCCTCTGCGCCTACGCGCAGGTCTGAACATGCGGCCCGGCAGGGCCGGCCGACTTGCACATTATAGCACCTGGGGGCAGGCACGGAAACTAGCCCACACCCGGCTACGACGCCCTAGACCATCCGCCTGGTCGTGATGTCCCGCCCGCCTGGGGAGGACCCCCGCCCCGGCCGCCGAAATCATGGCCGACCCCCCCGGGTACCCCCGGGACTCGGGCTAACCCCCTCGGCCTGAGCCCCAGCCCGGGGGTCTGTCGCGACTGAGGGTCGGTTGGCCGCACCCATGCCACCATCCCGCTCCCAAGTGCGCTACTGAAGCTCACCAGCCAGAGGCTGGCAAGCGTGGCACGCCGTTTTCGAGTCAATCCCGGGCGAATGCGCCCGAAAGGGTGCGATCCGCTCTGTCCTTCCAGCATGGATCTCGGCTGGGCCTCGCGCTTCCTGCACCCCATTCGGCACCACCAGGACAGGAGTACTGCTGAGATGCCGCATCGCGACAGGCGCTGAGAATAGTTCGGGGCCATGCAAAGAAAACGGTCGCCATTCGGCATATAGACATGGGAGCATGTCATGGAGGAGGCGGCGAGGATGCAGGCGGCGTTTGACCGCGCGCTGGAATCGCAGTTGCCTCGCATTTACGCCTATCTCAGGCGCCTGGGAGCCAGCGCGGCCGCGGCCGACGACCTGGTGCAGGAGACCTTCCTCCTCGCCTGGCAGCGCGTTTCCAAACTGCGCGGCGAAGGCGACCTGAAGCCGTGGCTCTACGGCATCGCCCGTCGTTGCTACCTCAAGCATCGGACCCGCGCGGTCCGCGAAGCAACAGAGCAGATCGGCGCAGACCTCGCGGCCGCGCCGGCGGATGATCCCGGCAGCGATGAACGACTCGCCGCCCATCTCGTTCGCGAAGCGCTGCTGCATCTCCCCGACAAGTACCTGCAACCGCTGGCGCTGGTCTACTGGGAGGAGCTTTCCTATGAAGAGGCCGCGCAGGCGCTCTCGATTCCCGTTGGAACGCTCGGATGGCAGGTGCACAAAGCCCTGAAGTTGATCCGGAAGGCGCTCGCCGAGGAAGGAGCGGAGCATGAGGCCGGTTCCCCAGGACCTGAAGCAGATCGAACGGCGTGTCCGCCGGTCGAGGATTGAGTTCGCGCCGCCAGACGACCTCCTGGATCGAGTCCGGGCGACCCTCGCCGCCAGGCCGCAGCGGAGGCGTGCGGGCGCGCGGGGCTGGGCACCGCGGCTGACAGGCGCGGTGGCCATCGCGTTGCTGGCCATCCTGTTGGTGAGAACGCCCGCCGCCCGTAGAATTCTCGGCCCGCGTCCGCCGCTGGTCGCGGTGGTCGCGGTGCGAGGGCCGGTGCAGGATGGAAACGGCCAGGGCCTCGCCATAGGTGATAGGCTGCCCGGCGGGGCCACGGTGGTGACGGGAGCGAGGGGACGGGTCACACTGGTGACCCGTCGCGGCAGCGAGTTCACCCTGGCCGCCGACAGCCGCCTCGCCCTCGCCCGCGACGGCAAGCGCGCCTCCCTCGAGAGTGGCCGGCTCTACTGCCGCGACCGCGCCCAAGAGTTCGCTGCGATCTCCACGGTCGCGGGCACCATCGCGCTCCTCGGCACAACTCTCGATGCGGCCACGAAAGACAGGGAGACGGTGGCCGTGACGGTGGTCCAGGGCAGAGTGCTCTTGGAGAACGGGCACGGCGCGGCGGTGGTGGCCGCCGGCGAGAAGGCCATCCTCACCGCCTCCGCGTCTCCGCAAGAGGGCCAGCCGATCAACGTCGCCGCCGAGACCGCCTGGTACCAGGGCCGGGGTGACGTGCTGTCCGCAGCCGGCGATACCGCCTATCTGATTCAGCGGGGAGACGGCCTGGCTACCGAGTTGTGGGTGATGCACGCCGACGGGAGTGGCAAGCATCGGGTCAAGACGTATACGGGAACTTACTGGTCCAGAACTGGTCCTTGGCTTCCCGGGCGCCGCAGCCTCCCGGTGGAGGTCGGCCCCCTGGCGTGGACCAATCCCGACTTCGCGCGCCACCAGGCGCGGTGGTCGCATGGAGGTCCCATCTTGATCGAGCCGGCCTCGCGCCTCGGCGCGAGGGAGTGGGTTCTCGATGTCACGACCGGCCAGGACGCACCGTTTGTGTTGCCGGCCGGCTACCAGGCGTTCTACAAGGAGGCGTCGCCCAACGGCCGGCTGTTGGCGTTCAGCGGCCGCTATCAACCAGACCCAAAGAGCCTCGAGCATGAGGAAGGAGGCATCTGGGTCTACGACTTGACAACTGGCGCCATGAAGAAGGTGCTCGACGGTGGTAATACCACGCCAATCTCATGGTCACCAGACAGCAGGCTTCTGGCGACATCCGACGCGAAGGACTACGGCACGAGCTACCCGTTGGTCATCATTGACGTCGCGACAGGCGAAGTCCGACACGTTCACGTGCAGATGCAGGGAGCCGGGGCCAGTTTCTCCCCTGACGGGACGAAGCTCGCCTTCTGCGGCGATTTTCAGAAGGGCGGCAGTTGGCATGGCGGCGTGCCGACGAGCGGCAGCATCTTCGTGCTCGACCTGAAGACCCGGGGCGAGCCGCGCCGCCTCTCGCCGGCCGGCGAGGGATCACTTATGCCGCGCTGGTCGCCTGACGGGAAGCGCCTTCTCTACGCAACAATCAGATCGGAGTTGGCTGGCAACGGTCACCGCGACAGCTTCAGGCTAAGCGTCGCCGGTGCCGACGGAACCGGCAGTCGGGAAGTGTACAGCCACAAAGGTTTGCTTCGCGCAGCCGAGTGGTCACCGGCGGGAAACGCACTGTACATCATCACCATAGAACTCAATCCAGGAGGACACAAGCCGGCCGCCAACCGCATCCTCAGGGTTGCCATAGACGGCTCGGGTAAGGTCAAGGACCTGGGCGGGGCCGCGGAAGACAGCATCCTGCCGCCACAGGAGCGTGCGCAGACGGAGGCGGCCTTCGCTGATCTCCGGGAGGCGGTCTACCAGTTCGAGGTGGGAAAGATTCGCAGCTATGAGGGCCGCGCCAAAGAGGCCAAGGCGGCATTCCGTTCCGCGGCCGACATCTTTGCCGCCCTGGTGTGGAAGCACCCGCTGGCGGGCTTCGCGACAGCGGACCTGGCCGCCTACGTGGATCAGATCGAACCGCTGGCCAATCAGTCTGACGATGCGCTCTTTCAGGAAACCTGCCAGCAGCGCATCACCCACTTTCTGAGCTGGGCCCTGCTCCTCTATGCGGGCCGCGAGCGGCGCTTCCCACCCGACCTCGCGACCGTAGAGCGCTGGTCGCTCACAACCGACTGGGGAATGAAGATCGAGTGGATCGACAACACCGACGCGGAGTGGGTGAAAATGATCTTTCGCTGCCCCGAGGGCGACAGCTACGTCTTTCACCCGACCCCCAACAGAGCGTACCCGAAAGTGGGGGATGTCATCGCCACTTGCCCCAACCACCCGGAGTGCCGTCTGGTATGGACGGAGGGACTGGCCGGCATGCTCAGGGAGCGGCTTGGGATCGAGGCCAATATGGCACAGCAACGCCGGAAGTAGCACGCCTGTCGCCGGCGCCCCGGCAGACGTGCCGTCCTCGGCTGGACCCGCGTCCAGTAATCGGCAATATCGGACGTCGATTCAGGCCCGATGGAGTGTGCGTCTAGGCCACTCTCACCCCCTCCTCGCGCGCTTCGTATCGGCGCCCGCCGAGCACCATCAGCGCCAGGGCGTCCGACTGCACACCACCATGCTCGATCACCGTTCCTTGGCTGACGAGGACTGTGTCCTCGCCGACGCGTGCCACCTCCGCGCCGGTAACGCGCTCACATCGCACCTCCGCGCGACGCAACCCGGCATGGCCGGGGCACAGCACCACGCCCAGGCTGCGCCGCTCCGACATGCCGGAACAGGTGAAGCGCAGATGGTACTGCTGGCGCCACTGCGCGTCGGGCTTTGTCCGGAAGGGCGCCGGGTCCCACCCCTCGCTCAGACTGAAGAAGCCGTTGTGGTGATACATCACGTGCCCCGCAAGCGAGCTTCCCTCCCTCTCCACGAGGAAGCTGCGCTCGGCCTCATCCACTTGGAATTGCGCCCAGGAGTGGAGGTTCCACTGCAGCGCGGATGCAACCTCCGGCCGGGCCACGAACTCGTCGATCAGAACGAAGCAGCAGTGCGACTTCAGAAAGAGCACATGGCGCCGGCATCGGAGGGCCCGATCGCGGTAGCTGGCATCGGCGGCGCCGCGCACGTAGGCGAGGCGGTCATCCTCGAAGGCGTTCTCGGCCGCCCCCACCGCATCATGGGAATCCATGATCTGTGGGGCGTCCGAAAGGGTCACGCAGTTGTGCGATTTCGTGTGCCACACCCAGTGGATGTGATGGTCGGATCCGTACCCGTCGTAGTAGCCACTGGGCATCGCCAGCACTCTCCCGGCCACGTGGACGATGATGTCGTTGTGGTTGGCATGGGAGTGGCTGATGGAGCCGAAAGGCGAGGAGCGGAAGAAAAGCGCAATGTCCGCGCTCGCGTCATGCAGGTCGCTACGGAAGGCGGCCCAGCCGCCCTGCGGGAAGACGCGCAGCACACTCGCTGGTGGGCCCTGGTCGGCCGCTTCCACGGCGGGCGCGGCGAGATAGCGCAATGGAGACACACGGACGGCCGGGGGCATGTAAGCTGGACGCGAGTCGAGGCCGACCCGTGCGCGCAGCTCGGCGATGTAGAGACTGAAACGGCGGCGGCCGCTCTCTCGATCCACCAGTTCGGCGAGGTCGGCTCCAGCCGCGCAGCTTTCCGCTCCCGTGTCACTGCCATCACCAAAGCCGAGCCACTCCGCGTAGGCAGGAACGAACCACTGCCGCCAGGCGATGTGGTTCCCCCAGAACGGACGGTGATAGAGGTTGGTGCCGGCCCCGGTCCGCAGGGCCGACGCGAACATCGTCATGATCTCCACATAGGGCAAGGCATAGGTCGGCCCCTGCGCCCACGCCCCATCGTCGCCGGACCAGACCGGCCAGATCCCGCACAGCACCGGCCGCAGCCAATCCAGCCAGCGCGCCGCCTCCGGGATCTGCTCGTGGAAGACCAGCGCGATCAGGGCGAGGAAGATGATCTCCCGGCCGGCGTGGCTGTCGAAGCGAGTCACGCCGAAGGTGCCCCGGTCATGCATGTGCTCGTAGGTGATCTCGCCCCGCCGTCGGAACTGCTGGATCACGGCCCCGCGCTCCGCCTCGGTGAACTGGTCCCACACCCAGTCGCACGCGACGGCGCCGTGCCAGATCACGGACATATGCGCCTCATCGTTATGGTCGATGTGTGTCGATCCGGCTGGGTCCCACTGCGACACAGAATGCAGTCGCTGACAGGCAGCCCGTCCATAGCGCGCGTCGCCGCTCGCCAGATAGGCAAGGCCCAGCATGAGCGCACCGTAGACGAAGCGCCGCGATTCGTTCAGGATGCGGTACCAGACGTCGAAGGCTTCCTGGTAGCTCTGCTCCCAATCCGGCAGGAAAGGCGGCTCGGCCAGGTTGTGGGGTTCGTCGAGGAGACGATCTGCGCTCGCCTGCAGCTGCGGCCAGAGCTGAGCTCGCACGCCGATCCGCGACGCGCGCAGCCCTTCGACCTGCTTGGCGAGAATCCAGATCCGTGGATGGCGGCCGCCAAACCTTCGCAGCCACTCCGCCGCCGGCGGCACCTCGAGCACGGTCGCCTCCGGGGTGATCTCGAACGAGAACATCTCCCCGGCTGCGTCGCCGTTTGACCACTGCCAGTAGTAACGGCCGGGCGGGAAGGCCGACTCCGGTAAGTAGGCGGACTCGGCAAGCTCCAGGTCGAGAACGCGGTCGCGGAGGGCTGAATCGCGCGCAACCACCAAGCGCGAGTTGCCTCCCAGCTGGGGTGGCTTCCACACCAGGACGGGCGGGTTCGTCCCAGGCTGGGTCCCATCCCTGGGCTGGCGGGGATCAATGTGAGGGTGCGGGTGGCGGCTCTCCTGCATCGCTCTCCTCCGGGTGCGGTAGCACTGCATCACCGCGCACTGTTCGCTTCCTGAAGGCCCGCCCCTCTGCCGACGACTGCAGCCAGGCGGAGCGCACATCCCACATCGCCCCACCGCCGAAGGAGTCGAAGTAGATCCCGTCTCGAGTGTAACCAGCTAACTCCGGGTAGTCGGCTGGATCAGGGGATCGGAACTGCGCCATTGCCTCCTGAGCTGTCATAGCATCGCCTGAGCCATCGCCCTCGCCTCCAAGACAGTGAGTTCGCTCTGCGTAGGATCTTCGCGGCCGGTCAGCGATGGGAAGCAGCGCACGTCAGAGAAGCCCGACTCTCCCAGCAAAGACCGATACTCGCCGTCTGAGTAGCCCTGGGTCGTCAGTGCATGCCGGGTCACTTGCCCACTCGAGGCATTGAGCACGAGGAATCGTGTCGTGGCGGCCTTGAGTGAGGCATCCCAGAAGCTCTCCTCGAGAACCATATGAGGCAGAGGCGAGAACAAGCCTTGGGCGGCGGAGTACCACGATCTCCCTGCCTTTCCCATGCGCTCTACAGCAGCCAGCGTGTGGACCTCCAAGAGCAGCATGCCCCCGTCGGCGAGCGCCCCCCTGACCTTGGCCAGTAAGGCGCGTGCATCGGCCGGCCGGAAGACATTCATCTGACCGAATATCATCATGACGAGTCCGAACCCAGCGCCAAACTCGGCCAGCCGGACATCCTCCCGCACATAGCGGCACGGAAGTCGTTCGGCCGCAGCTCGCTCCTCCGCGTAGGAGATTGCTGCGGGGGAGAAGTCGATCCCCCCACACTGATGCCCGAGGGTAGCTAGCCGGCTGGTATATAGGCCCGGTCCGCAGCAGAGATCCAGAATGCGGGTGCTCTGGCCTGCGAGCACCGCTGAATGCACCCAACGTACGTGCTCTTCGATCATCGATGCGCGTCGGCTTGCCGCGTCGTGTTCCTGGGAAAGGTGCTCGGCCAGCATCCGTTGGCTGAACCCCGGCTCATCCCAGGGGATGCTATCCCCCTCTTGCCACGGCTCGGGTACCGACCTTCGGTTCACGAGATCCAGCAGCGTCTCCACGCGATCAGTCCTTCCGCAGCGTTCGTTAGCGGTTCAGAGGTGCTACAAAATCCTTGCCGTTGGCACGGGCGCCCATGCTCCTGCCAGTGCCTCTCCGGCCTAACAGCACGCGTCCGCCTCACGCCACCCCGTAGATCGGATAACGCAAAGCAGGGGCGCGATGGGCTGAGGTGCGTATAGAGCCGAATTCCGAACACTTCCAAACCGCTTCCCGTATGTGGCGGCCAGCCGCTTCTCTCTCTGGAGCCATTATCCAACGGCAAGTTCCGGCAGATACCTGCTCATGCGCTCGCGGAGGATGCCGAGGTGCTGGTCAAGAAAGCCATCATCCACAGGAGATCCGCCGCTCATCAAGGGCCAGTGTTCTGCGAACAGCGCCATCCGCCAGATCTGGCGGGCGACAACGAACCAGGGGACGGCCGCCCGGGTCGCCTCGGGAAGGGAGCGGACTTCCTGATACCCCCTGCAGAAGACCTCCCATCGGGCATCGTCTCCACAGTACAATCGGCAGACTGAGAGGTCGTAGGCGCGCCAGCCGAGGCCGTCGCAGTCGAAGTCGAACACGCGCAACGTGCCATCGGCATTCACGCGGGCGTTCCCGCCGTGGAAGTCACCGTGGCAGTACCCCCAGTCCAGCCTCTCAACTTGCGCCGCCAACCCGGCGTGCAGTTCGCTCGCTACGACTTCAACGAAGGCAGCATCCGGCGGACGGTGCACGAGGTACGGCAGGATCGTCTCTCGCGGTTGGTCGAGCAGGTGCTCAAGGTCAAGATGGAAACGCCGATACTCGCAGGTGAAGTCATCGGTGTGCCGATGGATCATCGCCATGACGCGCCCACAGGCGCGAATCACCTCCCGGTCCGTTGCATCAGGTTTCTGCCCACGGGCGCACAGGAAGAGGGCGGCAAGGCGAGGTCCTCCGGAGGCGGGAATAGCGCAATGATAAGCGCCGTCCCGCCGGATGATAGGAGCGCAGACGGGCACTCCACACCCCTCCAGATGGGCAAGGACGGCGAGCTCGTAGGCGACGTCGTCCGCCGTCCGCCATCCCTGGCGGTATACCCGGAGCACATAGTCGCCCTCAGGTGTCGAGATCAGGTAATGATCGTTGAATCCGCCCGGCTGGATCAGCTCGCCGCGGCTGGGCGGGGCCAGATCGTAATGGGGCCAGAGGTCGGCGACCAGGCCTTCTACTGCAAGCGGCGGGTGCACAACAGGCAGATCGCGCTTCATTCCGTCTCCCTGCGAACGATGTCCTGCCGTTGCTTCCATCATTGAGCAGACCACCAGAAGCTGTCAAGGGATGCCGCGACGCCTGATGGCGCACGACGCACGACGGTAGCGCGCTTGCCAGCCTGGGACACAAGCTGGTAATCTGCTGACTACGGAGGGGTTGTTATGCTGATCTGTTCAGCCGGCGGCGGTATCGAGGTTCAGCTTCTTGAGGAGTGCCACGCGGAAGAACTCCTTGGGCTAGCGGAGGGTTGGGAATACAGGCCTCAGGTGAACGAGTGGCTCTTTCCTGGCAACTCGCCCGACGCGGCGCGGGCGTTCATCCGAGGTCACCTCGAACGCTTCAGCCGGGAGAGGGGCTTCGGCGCCGGGATCTGGCGTGAGGGACGGCTGGTCGGCGTCATCTGCCTCACCATCGGCGGAGTACTTGGGGTGGATGTGCCCCGCCCAGTCACCGCGAGCATCGACTACGCGCTGGCACCGGCCGCCCGCGGCCAGGGAATCATGACGAAGGCCTGTTCGGCGCTGATCGACCATGCCTTCACGAACTACCCGCTGAACCGAATCGAAATCACCCCTGACGTGGCGAACGCAAAGAGCTGCGCTATTCCCCAGCGACTCGGGTTCACGAAGGAGGGAGTCCTTCGGCAGATGGTCTCCTATGGTGAGTTCTTCGGGGACATCGCGGTCTACTCACTCTTACGCAGCGAGTGGGAAGCCGCGCATCAGCACTAGGCCGTAGCCGCAGCAAGAGAGGGAGCGTATGCCGCTACCCGAGCAGGAGGGGAGACCGGATGCAGATCGATCTTGACAGCAGCAAGCAGGAATTCCAGAGATTGGTGGCCGAAGAGTTCGGCTCCGAGAAACTCCTCGCGTTGCTGCTGCGCCTGTGCGACCAGGTGGATCTGACTCCGGATGATACGGGATGGGTCCTCTGGAATATCTGCGACTGGTACGCGGTAGCAAGGGACGCGGCTACCCAGTGTTAGCCGGCGTGCAACAATGAACCACCTGGAGATGGAATCGGCGTCGAAACTTGACCCACTCGAGACGGAAGCTGGAGGACCAAGACGGGGCATCCAGAGACCAATATGAGCTGATCTCACCAATCCGGGGTGGGTCAGTATTGAACGCCGATGGCGGGTCAGTATTCCTCGCCGATTGACACCGGGGTCGCCCCTCACTCCGAAGTGTGAGAGGAGCCTTCAGTGTCGGATGGGAGGGACGCCCTACCAGCCCGGCGAAGGACATTTGGCTTTCGCCCAAAGAAGTAAGGGCGAAAGTCATCAAAGGACCAGCGAATGCCTGAAAGAAGACGTTCGCCCGATGTTACTTCATTGGGCGAACGTCCGTAGTTGCCAGGTAGGAGCACCGTCGAAGGCCGGTGCTGGGGCACTGGAACACAGAGGCAGGGGCACCTGACTGGTGTCTCAGTTCGCCCGCCGATCTGATGTCCCGCGAGCGCTGAGGCCGGACACAAAGGGAATGGAGCTACACTGTCATGGGCTCGTCGCATATTGAGGAAGAGCGCATTGAAGAAGACCGGTTTGGGCGTCCGCCGACGAACTTCATCCGCCAGGCCGTTATCGAGGATCTGCGTTCGGGGCGATTCACCGGCGTCCACACGCGCTTCCCTCCGGAGCCCAACGCCTACCTTCATATCGGACACGCGAAGGCCGTCTGGATCAGCTACGGCATCGCCCAGGAATTCGGCGGCCTCTTCAACCTGAGGTTCGATGACACCAACCCCACCAGGGAGGAGCAGGAGTTCGTTGAGGCGATCGTCGATGATGTCCGCTGGCTGGGGGTCGACTGGGAGGACCGCTTGTTCTTCGGCTCCGACTATTTCGAACAGCAGTACGAGTGGGCCATCCAACTCGTCAAGCAGGGCAAGGCCTACGTCTGCGACCTCTCGCCCGAGGAGCTCATCGAGACGCGCGGTACGCTGACCGAGCCGGGGGTGGAAAGCCCTTACCGCAGCCGCAGCGTGGATGGGAACCTGGACCTGTTCCAGCGGATGCGCGCCGGCGAGTTCCCGGACGGCGCGCGTACACTCCGCGCGAAGATCGACATGGCCGCGCCCAATCTGATCCTGCGCGATCCTGTCATGTACCGGATCCGACATGCCGAGCACCACCGGCAGGGGTCCAAGTGGTGCATCTACCCGATGTACGACTGGGCGCACGGTCTGCAGGATTCGATCGAGGGAATCACGCATTCGCTCTGTTCGCTGGAATACGAGAACCATCGCCCGCTGTACGACTGGTTCCTGGACCAGCTTGGCATCTACCATCCGCGCCAGATCGAGTTCGCGCGGCTGAACATGACCCACACGGTCATGAGCAAGCGCCGGTTCATCGAGCTTGTCGAGGGCGGTCATGTTCGGGCGTATGACGATCCGCGGCTGCCAACGCTAGCGGGTCTGCGCCGACGTGGGTACACGCCGGAATCGATCCGTGAGTTCTGCCGGAGGGCCGGGGTTGCGAAGATCGACAATGTCGTAGACGTCGCGGTGTTGGAGGACTGCCTCCGTGACGATCTGAATCGGCGAGCACCGCGCGTGATGGCGGTGCTGAGGCCGGTGAAGGTCGTCCTGACCAACTACCCCGAGGGTCGGTTGGAAGAGCTGGACGTCATCAACAACCCGGAGGATCCGGGCGCCGGAAGGCGCAAGGTGCCATTCGGGAGAGAGCTGTACATTGAGCTGGACGACTTCCGCGAGGATCCGCCGCCGAAGTACCATCGCCTGGCCTCGGGCCGGGAGGTTCGACTACGGAACGCGTACTTCGTCCGGTGCACGGGCGTTGTCAAGAACGCAACTGGCGAGATCACCGAGATTCACTGCACCTACGACCCGGAGACCCGCGGTGGGGACGCGCCCGATGGTCGAAAGGTGAAGGCGACACTGCACTGGGTGTCGGCAGCGTGCGCAGTCCAGACCGAGGCCCGATTGTACGACCACCTCTTCGTGAAGCCGAACCCGGACGACGCGGAGGAGGGGCAGGACTACATCTCGAATCTGAACCCGAACTCGCTGGAAGTGGTGCCCTGCTACGTAGAGCCCAGCGTCATCGGGGCTCAGGTCGGCGCCAGCTACCAGTTTGAGCGGCTGGGTTACTTCTGCGTGGACCGCGACTCTACTCCCGAGCGGCTCTGCTTCAACCGAACGGCGACTCTTCGCGACTCCTGGGCCAAGATCGAGAAAGCAATGAAGAAAGGCTAGGCTGTGTCCGCTCTCGGCGCCCCCGCGCGATGTTGACTACCCGTTCGGGGCATGGTAGTATCTCGATGCTATGCCGGATAGCTCAGTTGGTAGAGCGACTGACTCTGGATCAGTAGGTCCTAGGTTCGAGTCCTAGTCCGGCAGCCACCTCGGGACAGACACGGCTCGTAAGATCCCCAAGCTGATGTCCTCTCCCAGAAGCACTGTCCGGCACTCCTGGGCGGGTTCTTTCCCGGCTGAGTCGGTGCTGTTCTTCCTCTCATGAGTACCTGTGCCCTTGCTAACCGCCCGTGAAGCCGACCTAACATCACGCTGCCAGTCGGAAGGCGGTAACCCGCGTGTCTGGGAAGAACCGCCGGTCACTGTTCCCGGAAAGGGTTTTCGCGGAGCGGTCAGGCCGCTGCCACCGATCCCCGCGGTGAATCGGTGACGGCACGGCGCCACCGATGGTCGAGTGCCCGCGCCAGTGATGGTAGTACTCGGAGAAGTCGTGCAAGAGTTGGCCGAGATGATCCAGCCCTCGGATGCCCAGCACCCGCCTGGAACGGTCCTACGGGCCCCCGACATACGCACTCGGTAGCCTCCCGCAATAGGGGTATCAGCGAGTGCCTGGAATATCACGAGAGAGGCTGCACGAGCATCCTGGGAGCCGGATGAGTTCCTGGACAGCACGCGATCCGCCGTACATCACCGAGTTCAGTCGGAATGATCACGAGAACGATCTGCATTTCGTCGAGGTCCTGATGACTCGCTGGGCTGTTCAGCGTTCATCGGTGTGGGAACGCGCGCCGCTGGAGGCGCTCGATTTCAGCCAGCACATCTTCGGGCTTGGTTTCCATTTCAAGGTCTGCGTGTGCAAGGTCGGTATCTTCATCGTTTCTGATACCGATTTTATCTTGAATGGCACGGAGCATTCGCAACACCCTTGTCAGTTCATGTTCGGTAAGCAGACCGGTCTGCAAACCCAGGTCGGCGATACGCTCGGATTCTTTGCTGAAGAGGTTCTGGCCGATGAGCACAAATGTTGACAGGAAGATCGCTTCCAGTGACACGACAATTGCCAGGAGTCCGTATGGAAATGGGTCGAAAGGACGCACACCGACACGGCCAGTGTTCAAAAGAATCCAAACGCAAAACCACACGACATGCAAATATAAGAAGACCATACGACCCGAAAAAGTGGTAATGGAGCCGGCGATACGGTCTTGCAAACCTTGCGCGCGAGCTGCCTCGAGACGGAGTTGGATAATCTTGCGAATGTTCCGCTCAATGACGTTGGACAGTGCCGGATTGTCTTCTTTGTGGTCTGCTGTTTCCTTGTGCAACAAACGCACTTCCAGCATGTTCCGAACGCGCGTCAGCACCTCGACCAGCTCAAATGGTTTGCTGATGAAATCTTTCGCGCCGGCTTGCAGCGCGCGTAGCTTATGACCCGGTTCAGCGGTGATGACGAGCACCGGAAGGTAGTCGTCCGTTTCGATTGCCTTCAGGCCTTCCATCACTTGGAAACCATCCAGGCCGGGCATCTGGATATCGAGCAGGATCAGGTCGTAACGATTCTTGCGATAGAGCTCGCAGACCTTGTGCGGGTTCATCGTGAAGGCAATGGAAGTATAACCGGCGCCACGCAGCGAACGCTCGAGCAAGAGGACATTGGGTTCCTCATCGTCAACGATCAAGATGCTGGCGTTAAGAATGTCGGATGAGTTAACCATAACATTCGTCCTGCTTCATTTCCTCTGACTAATCTCCTTGGATGCGAACTCCAGTGGCACGTCCAGCGACTCAACCGGGTACCTCCGTGATTTCGCCGATTTCGCGGTAACTCCCGCCGTTCGCACTGGGACTGTGCGCGGTAACATAGGGCGGACATTATCCGGACGACGCGCTGCTCCTGCCGACCAGGAACCAGATTTGCAGTGCGCCCATGTCTTTGACGTCGATGACACCTCGCTCCTCGAACAGGAACGGCTCGCTCAGCCGCCGCCGGGTAGCCTCCGTCACCTGACCTGCCCTCATGAATGGTACCACGCGCTATGTCAGTCCCATGGCATACGCGGTCGTTGATTCCCGACCCTGGTACCGGGGCAGGATCGCCTCCGAGGCCGGCGGCCGGTAGCGCAATGCGCTGTGCGGGCGGATCGTACTGTAGTGTCTTCTCCAGCGTTCCAACAGCGCCTTCGCCTCCAGCTGTCCTTGCCAACCGCCCGTGAAGCCGGCCTGAAGGCGCCCCCGACTCCGGCTACCCTCTCGGTTTGGAGTCAGTGTGAGGTTGCTAAGTGGGCTTGGGGCAGCGCCTGAGGGGCTCAGATCGGCCCCGGCCCTCAGGGGTGGCGGGGTGACAACGCGCGTGACGACGACGATGGGACATGGATGAGTCATCGCGGCATCAGGCGGGGTGGAAGAGGGTCGCGAAGACGCGGTGAAACGCGCCGGAGCGCGAGGTGACACCGACCGCGGTAGGCAGAAGAGTCAGGCGGCGAGCCGGTAAGCGGTAATGCCACTGTCGGAGAAGACGCGGCGCTCAAGATTGGCCGGCAAAGCCTTGGCTGACTTCTCCGGCTTATCCCACCGTTCACCCCGATACATCACTGCGGGGACCACGCCCCCCAGCGTGGTATACCCGCGGTAGTCGTTGTAGTAGACCACGGAGCTGCGTAACAGTTCGCTCAGGTGATCGAGACCGCGGATGACGGGGACGCGCGTGAGCCATTCGTACTTCAGGGTCAGGATGACGCGCTCGGTGACCGCGATAGAGCCGTGTCTGCCCACCGCACCGAAGCGGTGCTTGACATCCCACCGATGGAGGAGGTCAGCGAGCACCTCGGAGATAGAGACTTCTTCCTGGCCGCTGATGAGGTGCCTGGGAGCCCCGTGCTGGGCGAAGGCCTCCTCCATCGCCTACCATGTCGCGATGAGCTCGATCCCGACGTCCAGCAGCCCCATCGTACTCGCGCGCAAGCTCCGTTGTACGATTACAACTCCCTGAGCTGACATCACTGGCGGTCTTGGAATTGTCCTTGCGGTGACTTGGCGTTGAGGTTGCTGAGAGGTGTCTCTGATATGCTGGCGGGGTCTCGGGCGGACGGCTCGGGGAAACACTCTTGGAGGTGTAGTGTGAAGAAACTGCTCGTGTGCTGTGCCATGTTCGCCATGCTTCTGAGCATGGCCGGAGGTGCTTTCTCCGCCCCCCAGAGGAAGGTCAAAACGAGGGTTGTGGTGGTGCAGAGGAAGGTCGTGCAGAAGGCGCACAGGCGCCACCGGCGGCGGCATCACACCAAGCGCGTGGCCCATCACAAGACGAAGATCGTCCTGAAGATCGCCAGATAGCGAGCTTCAGCGCTCGACAGAGGAGCGAATCGAGGAGGAGGGGTGCCTGCCCGACCCCTCCTCCCGTGTCGCGTGCCCGGGTAGACTAGGCCAAGAGGTCGAGTGTGTTGGTGCGGGCGATTGCATAGCCACGCGAAGAGGGTGTTCACCTGATCCGTGGCTTTCTCCGCGA
>JBEKKD010000029.1:0-17016 GCA_050010895.1 Armatimonadota bacterium | reverse complement strand
GATGAATAGCTTCCCTCGGGCGGCGCTCATAAAGCCCCTGTCGCGGCCGCGCGCGATCGCGATCGGCCGCTCCGGCGCCGGCATGGCCCTCACGTGTGGTGCTCCTTCGCGCCCGCCCTCATGCCGGCGGGCGGCTGGTCGCAGGCCACCGTGTCGCCCGACTTCAGGTTTCCGCTGACCGCCGCAGTCATCTCGTTTCGCTGTATGATCTTGACCGGCACCTCACGATAGCCGTCGGAGGTTTGGTGATAGACGTAGGGCTTGCCGTCTCTCGCGAACAGGGCCTCGATCGGCACCGCGAGCCCCGTGTCGGCCTTCTCCAACAGTATCTGTACGGTGGCGCCCATCCCGGGTCGGAGCCGTGTATCGCCATCCGATAGATCTATCATAGCAGAGAACACCCGCTTGCCCGGAGTTCCGCCCTCCCACCAGCCCCGCTCTCGAGCCAGATTGTCGATGTTCTTCACCGTGCCATGAAGGGTCCGACCGCCGATCGCGGCAACCTGGACGACGGCCATCTGCCCGGACTTTACCCGCTCGATGTCGCCCTCGCTGATATCGCATTTCACCCGCATCTTCGCCGGGTCAATGATACTGGCAAGGCGCGCACCCTCGTACACCTCATCGCCCACCCTGAACGGCCGCATGCCGTCATCCCACCGTTGCTCGACCAGAAGCATGCCGGCCGCGGAGACCTTCACCACCGTGCCCGCCAGCTGGTCCCGCGCCTCGTCGAGCTTGAGGGTTCTGACAGACTGGGAGCGGGCATTCTCTGCCTTGGTCTGGGCGAGAGCGGATTCCGCCGAGGCCTGTTCGATCTCAGCCTTGCGGATGTCGAGTTGCTTGACCTTCTCGGTGGCGTCCGCGTCCGTCTTGGCCTGATCGAGGGCTCGTTTCGCCTTCTCCAGCCCGAACTGCTTGCCGCGCAACTCGTCCTGAGCCTGTTCGAGTTGGGTCAGGGGCATCAGCTTCTCAGAGCAAAGCTGCTTTCGTTTGTCGAATTGGCCCTGAGCGAGCTCTACTTCCTTCTGCATGAAGTCGATCTCGGCCTGGGCCTTCTCGATCGCGGCCTTGTTCTGCTCCTGCGCGAGCTTCAGGTCGCCCTTCGCCTTCTCCACCCCTGCCTTCGCGTTCTGAATGCGCTTCGTGCCCTCGGCGACATCGGTCTTTGCCTTGTCGACGGCTTGCGCGTCCTGCTGCTCCTGATCGGTGACCGTCTTCTTCATCTCTGCGTCATTCAGGCGCATGATCACATCGCCGGGTTTCACGGTCTTTCCATCGGTTTCCATCCAGACAATCTGCGTGCGCGGGGCCTCATTGACCACGGGAACGGCCTTCGCCGCATCGACGACCCCGATCACCGAAAGCGCCACGTCGAACGAGGCCGGCTTCACGATAGCGGTCGGAATCGTCGACCCCGCTGCCGTCACTTTCTCAGCTCTTGGCCATTTGGCGAAGGCGGCAGCGCCGAGCACCACCACCGCCAGTGTGACCGCTCCTGTTCGCGTGCGATTCATGATTGCCCGCCTCCCACCGAATCCGACTCGGGCGCCGGCATTCCCGCCAGCACCTTTCCCGCCTCCAGCCGGTCGCTTATCGGACGATCGGCGATGGCGCGCCCGTCACGCATCTCGATGATGCGAGTGGAGTGCTGCGCCACCCTCGGATCGTGTGTGACGGTAATGATGGTGACGCCCTCGCCATTCAGTTGCTGGAGAATCTGCATGATCTCTTCGCCCGACCGAGAGTCGAGATTCCCCGTCGGCTCGTCCGCCAGGACGATGCTGGGCTGCATCACCAGCGCCCTCGCGATGGCTACACGCTGCTGCTGGCCGCCGGAGAGCTGGTCGGGACGGTGATGGGTGCGCTGAGCGAGTCCCACGCGGTGGAGCGCGGCAAGAGGCCCTTCCCTCGGTATCCGACGATGGGAATAGAGCAATGGAAGGCGCACATTGTCGAGCGCGGTCAGCCTCGGCAGCAGATTGAAGGTTTGGAAGATGAACCCGATCTTCTCGTTGCGGATCCGGGAAAGCGCTCCGTCGGCAAGGCGACTCGCGTCCTCAGCATCCAGCCAATAGTGGCCGCGCGTCGGCCGATCGACGCAGCCGAGCAGGTTGAGCAGCGTTGTCTTCCCCGACCCTGAAGGCCCCATGATCGCGACCATCTCGCCGCGGGCCACCGTGATGGAGATGCTGCGAAGCGCGTGGACGCTCGCGGCGCCCGCTAGGTACTGCTTCGACAGGTCTTCCGTGAAGACGACCGCGGCGCCATCGTTGCATCTATTCGGCTGGCCGGCTGACGGCGGCTGAGCCGCCAAGCCGACGTGGGGATCCTGGAGCATCACTCGGCCCCAACCTTGGTCGGGTCGCTGAGAGCGACCCGTTCACCCTTCCGCAGGCCCTCGGTGACCACAACCGCTTCATCGTTGCGCTTGCCGGTCTTGACCTTGCGCTCCTCGAAGCGGCCGCTGTGCTGCACGTACACGAACTGGCCGCGGGGCGGCCGGTCGAATACCGCACTCACCGGTACATAGATCGCATCCTTGATCAGCTCGGACACAAACCTGACTTTGGCCTTCATGCCCGGCTTGACCACTGTCGGGTCCGCCTCCAAGACGTTCACCGTGACGTCAAAGTAGCGCATATTCGTATCCGCATTTGAGTCTTCCCAGAACATGAGCTGCCGCGCCACGGCGCCAATGCTCAGCACCTTGCCCTTGAACTCACGTTTGGCCACGCCCTTCACCGTGATCCTGGTCTCCTGTCCCAATTTCAAGCGATTAGCCGACGCCTCGTCGACTCGGACGCTGACTTGGAGCGCGCCGAGCTCGGTGATATCGGCGATCTTCATATGGGGCCAGCACCGGTCCCCCTCCCGCAGCGTGCGGCGGCCGTTCTCATCCCAGGTGTTGCCCAGGACCACCACCCCTTCTCGAGGCGACTTCAGCTCGCCCTGGGCCAGATTCTCCTCTCTCTCCTGCAGCTCGCGCTTGCTCAGCTTGGCCCGCTCCTCGGCGCTTCTGACCGCCTCGCCGATCCGCCGATGTGAGAGGTCCTCACCGAACTTGGCAGTGTCGATATCGGCCGACGCCTGCGTCTTCTTCACAGTATGCTGCGCATCGAGATAGCTCACATCCTTCTGGGACTTGTTCAGCGCGTACTCTTTGCTTCGAACGTTTCTCTGGGACTGCTCGACATCCATGGCAGGAACGATCTTGGCCTGCCCAAGGCGCAGTTGCTTGTCGTAGTCGGTCTCGGCGAACTTGAGGTTCCAGGTGTCGTAGCCGACCTGTGCCTGGCCCTGCTGCGTCTCTGTTCCGAGCGATCGGGAGAGGACGTCCAACGACCGGAGCGTCCTGTCCACATCCATCTTGGCTGACTCGTAGTCGCGGGTCGTGTTCCGTTTCGCCTGGTCTACCTGGGCCGCCTGATTCTCGTACTGGAGTCGGGCGGAATCGACCTCGAAGCGATACTGGCTCGTGTCCAGTTTCGCCACGGGGTCGCCTTTCTTCACCCGCTTGCCATCCTCGGCCACCCAGGTGAGCGTGGCCTCGATGTTCGGGCCGCGCACCGAGTCGACGTTGGAGCTGCCAAGGGTGCCTTCCCGGGAGATGCCGACGACGAACGGCCCCTGTCCGACCAGAGCGGTGTCGATGTCGATGCCGGCAGTGGGGTCACCGAGCTGAGCGAGAAGCAACTTGCCCTGCCAGGCGGCGAGCAGAATAGCCACAATAGCTATCGCGGGTCGGATAATGGATTTCGCCATCTCATTTACCCCCGACCTCCGCGCCCGCGCCGCCGGCCGCCGGCGTCTCGGCGCGTCCGGCAGGCAACTCCGTGCCTACATCGACCCCCATGGAGCGCTTCAGACGCACCGTAGCCAGATAGTAGTTTATCTTGCCGGTCACGAGCGAAGTCCCGCTCGTGGCCAACGCGTTCTGGGCGTCGAGCAGATCACGGTTCGTCGCCAGCCCCTCTTCGACCATTCTACCCGCAATCTGGAAGCTGCGCTGTGCCACTTCCAGTCCTTTCGCGGCGATGTCGACATTGGCGCGGGCGGCGTCGGCAGCGTGAACCTGGGACCGCACGTCAGCGGTGACCTGTTGCTTCAGATCCTCGCGTTCCTGCTGAGAGACGAGAAGCGCCCAGTTTGCCTGCCGTACGGCTTCGGTGAGTGCCCGGGATGCGATGGGGACGGAGGCCTGAAGCCCCAGGCTCCAGGTCTTGTCCGTAGTCCCGTCTCCGGTCCGCTGGAAAGCCCCCACCAGATCCAGAGTGGGCAGGCGCTGGCTGCGGTTGATGCGCAGCGCAGCCTCCAGGTCCTCGATGCTGAGTTCCGCGAGTCGGATCTCCGGGCGGCGCTGCAGCGCCGCCGCCACGGTGGTGTCGGCGCTGAACTCTACCGGCTTGTATTCTACCGTAGTCGCAAGCTTGGGCCGGCCCCCGACTTGCAGTCCTAGGAGCAACAGCAGTTGATCCACCGCATCCTGCTCCGACTGGCGGGCGGAAACTAGGGCTGCCTGACTCTGGGACAGTTGCAGTTCGGCCCTGGTCAGGTCGATCTCGGCGATGAGGCCGGCCTCGAGCCGCAGTCGTGCGTCGGTCACGGCCTGCTCCGCTAGCCGCACGCTGGACTCCTGGATACCGACCAGCTGGCCGCTCTCTACCGCATCGAAATAGGCCGAGAGCACCGAAACGATCAGGTCCTGGCGGCTGATGAAGTATGACAGAAGGGCAGCGCGATAGTTGTTCCGCGCCTGCCTGACCGCCTCATAGGCTGCCGAAGCCTTGAAGCTGCCCGCGAGAAGCGGCTGGCTGAGAGAGGCCGCGACCGTCTCCGCCTTTTCGACTGAATCGAGCTTCTGGAGTTCGCTGGAGACGGAGAAGCTGGCTCCCGTCACGCCAGTGTAGAAGAATGAGCCGCCGGCGCTGTATTCGGTGGCCGTCCCGCTGTCGCTCTTGGCGCGATCCACGCTGCCGTTGAGCGTGAGGTTCCAGCGCTGGAGCGTGACATAGAGCGCGGACCGCTGCACGAGCAGGTTCTGGATAGTGCCGCGGAATCCGATGTTGCGCCTGAGCGCGAAGTCAACGGCGTCCGTGACAATCAATTCGGACGGCGCCGGGGGTGGCGGCGTCACTTTCAGGAGCTCCGGCGAAACCTGGTCCTGTCCCACGGACCATTCCGGCCGCAGATTCTCGGCAGCCTGCGCGGCCCCGAGTGCTGCGAAGCAGGCGGCCAGAAGAAATATCGCTACGGTAGCGCGTGCAGAAGACATGGTCACCTCGGACAACGGTTGGCGTGAGACGGTACGTCAGGGGCTGACTGAACGCTTGCCGCCCTCGCAAGAGATTAGACGCAATTCGGCACTCGATGGTTTCACGTCGAGCCCGACAATATTGCGGAGCACAGCATTCGGCGGGTCCGGCTCCGGCGGCGGCCCTCGGTGTGTGGTGTTCCCTACGGACGGCAGTTTCCCTGCAGACCGGGCAGGATTCCTTCTGGAGCCCTGAGAGGCGCTGGGCTAGCCTCGCGGGATGCCAATATCCTTGAAAAGATCGCTCAGATACCGCGCGGCCTGCGGGAACGCGACCTGGGCGTCGGCCAGCTCCGGATGCCACGCTTTCTCCCACTCCAGCGACACATACCCGCGGTAGCCAAGCTTGTGGAGCTGAGCCAGCAGGTCCTTGGTCGGCACCTCTCCCTCGCCCATGAGAGTAAGCTGCCCGTCCTTCCTGGCGTCTTTCACGTGCACATGGTAGGTCCGGCTGCCGATCAGGCGGGCGGTCTGTTCCGGCGACTCACCCATCCGGAACGGGTGATGGAAATCCCAAATCACTCCGGTGCCCTCGTCGCCCGCGACGGCCAATAGCTCCGCCGCATGGGCGCCGCTGGAGAAAGCATCGTGCGTCTCGAGCAGCGCACGCAGGCCGCGCTGCCCTGCCTGCCGGCCCATCCGGGCGAGCTTCTCGCCGGCTCTCTTCGTCGCCTCGTCCCTGGTTTCGCCCTCAGGGATCTCCCCGCCGAATACTCGCAGATAGGGGGCGCCGAGCGCCAGCGCGAGATCGATCACCTGCTGCCCCTCGCTCATACCCTCGTCGTTCGCTGTCAGTACGATCGAAGTGTCGAGGCAGCAGATCGCCAGTCCCACTCGCTCAAAACGCCGCCGAAACTCGCGGGCGCCGCCCGGGAACTCAGCCAGGGCTTTCTTGAGGTCAAGGGTTCCCTGGTAGAAGCGCAACTGCACACCGTCGTACCCATTGGCGCGGGCCGAGTCGATGATCTCGTCGATCCCCCAGTTGGGGCAGCCGAGCGTGCTGAAAGCGAGTTTCATGTCAATCCTCCTGAAGTCGTGCCTCTCTTCGGCAGGTTCCCACCGCGTCCCTTCGTCAGCCGCCGGGCCCATCTGTGATGGCGCCCGTGAGCAGCCCGCCAGTCGCTCTCTCGCTCGTCTCCTCACTGCCTTGAAAACTGACGCGCGCTGTGATACACTCGCTGCATTACGCGGGGCGCCGTCGGGTCGTTGCGCCGGATGTGGGTGGGTCGGGGGTGATACAGAAGGATCAGGGGAAGCCTATGTGCAGCCGCGCCCTCCCCGGGCGGCGCTTCCTACGCCGCATTCAACTCTTATGCTGCGCCCAGGCGGCGGCACTGCCGTCGGCCTTGCTGGTGTTTGTGATTCTAGCCCTTACGGCCGCCTGCTTGGCGAGCGATCCTCTCGATCTCGGCACTGCGGCCTTCAACAAGGGCGACTTCGCGGGCGCGATTGAGCAGTTCGCTGCAGCCGCGAAGGAGCACCCGAAGGACGCGAACGCGCAGGCCTGGCTAGGATCAGCTCTCTTGCGTGCCGGCCGCTACGACGAGGCGGTCGCGAGCCTGGCGAAAGCTCTCGCCCTCGACCCGAAGATGCCTGAGGCCGAGAATAACCTGGGGAGCGCTTACTGGGGGCTCAAGCAGAGCAAAGAGGCGATCGAGCACTACAAGCAAGCGATCCTGCTACAGCCGCATTACGCTGTCCCGCATTACAACCTGGGCACGGTCTACCTGGCGCTCGAGGACTTCGATCACGCCGTCGGCGAGTTCTCGGCCGCGGTCGAGCTTGATCCGAGCAACGCTGACGCCTTCAACAATCTCGGGGTTGCGAGCGAACGCAGAGGGCACTCGGCAGAAGCGATCGCAGCCTATCGAACGGCCGTGGGGCTGAAGCCAGACAGCACCTCATTTCGGCTGAATCTGGCGACCGTGCTGCGGGCCGCCGGCAGGAGCGACGAAGCGCTGGAGCAGCTCTCCCGCCTCGCCGGTACGACCAAGGACCCGGCCGCCTATCTCAATCTCGGTCTGATCCGCTACGACCGCAGGGAGTACGCTCTGGCCCGCGCTGCGTTCCGGCAGGCCGTCGCTCTCGACAAGAGCAACGCCACTGCCTACTACGACCTCGGCCTGTGTGCAAAGCAGCTTGGCGCCAGGCCGGAGGCGAAAGAGGCGTTCGCGAAATCCGCTGAGCTGAACCCCGGATCCGTCAGCGCCCACATCAACCTGGGCGCGATGGAACTCGACGACGGCAGCGCCGAGGCCGCTGTGAAGGAGTTCGCCCAGGCCCTCAAAGTGGCGCCGGACAGCTACCCCGCCGCGTTCAACCTGGGGCTCGCCTATGCCAAGCTCGGCAGCGAGGCCGATGCGATTCGCGTGTGGTCCGCTCTCGCACAGAAGTCTCCTGATGACGCAGCCGTGCACGAAGCCCTTGCGGCTACCTATTTCCGTCTCCACCGGTACGATGAGGCGAAACTTGAGTACGCCGCCTTGCTGAAGCTGAGGCCAAAGGACGTGATCGCCCACAACAACCTCGGCATCATCTGTGAGGAGTTCGGGCAGTTCGACCAGGCGGCGACGGAGTATAGGGCGGCGTTGGCGATAGACCCGAAGTACGCGCCCGCGCACAACAACCTCGGCGTCGTGTATGAGCGGCAGGGGAAGCGAGATGAGGCGATCGCCGAGTATCGCGCCGCGCTTGCCGCTGACCCTGGGCTGGGTGATGCCAAGCGCAACCTTGACCGCTTGGCGCCGGAGTGACGGAGGCGATGCCCTCAGTGACGTCTGCCACGCCATCGACAGCCTCATTCGACCCGAAGTCAGTCCGCTGTGTGGGCCTCGTGCCGGCGCTCCACAAGCGGAGCGTCGCCAGCGCCGTCCGTGACGTCGTCGCCTGGTTCGGGGAGCGTGGGATTCGGGCCTTGCTGCCTGCCGAGCAGGCCGCGGCGCTGTCCATGTCCGAGCTCGCCGTCGAGCCGGCTGAGATGATCCGCGACGCGGATTTCCTGCTCGCAATGGGCGGCGACGGCACGTTTCTGGCGGCCACGCGCCTGGGCGCACCCTCTGGAAAGCCCGTTCTGGGCATCAACCTCGGTGGCTTCGGATTTCTCGCTTCGCTGCCGCAGGAGGGCATGCTCGACGCGCTCGCCGAAGCCATGGACGGCCGGCTCCGGATCGAGCAGCGGATGATGCTGGCGTCGCGGGTGCTCCGCGGCGGCGAGCAGGCGGGCGCTTTTATGGCGCTCAACGACATCGTCGTCGGCAAAGGGGCATTCGCCCGCTTGTTCCGCCTGCAGACCAGCATCTCCGGTGAGCCGGTCTCGGAATTCCCTGCCGACGGCATCATCATCGCTACCCCAACCGGCTCGACAGGATATGTGGTGGCCGCGGGTGGCCCGGTCATTTCTCCCCAGGTTCGCGCGATTATCATTACTCCCATCTGCCCGCACGCGCTGTCGGCCCGTACTCTGATCGTCCCCCCGGACCAGACGGTGGAGGTGGCGATGCCGGATCTGCGAGGCGAAGAGGTGAATCTTACCGCTGACGGCCAACAGGGCTGCCAGCTGGCGACAGGAGATCGGGTTGAGGTGCGCGAGGCCGACTTCTCGGCGCGGTTGCTGTGTCCCGAGAGCACGAGCTTCTATGAGAAGCTGCGCACGAAGCTCGGATGGTTTGGTCAGCGCTGACCACGGCAGAAGATGCGCATACGAGGCACCGCAAAAGTCGATCGCCGGACCAAGCACCTGATCCACAGGCTGGAATCCGGCGACATCGCCGTCATATCCCATGCCGATCTGGACGCGCCCTGCGCCTCCGCTCTTGCCGCCCGCCGCGTCGCGGCCGTCGTCAACGCTCAGCGCTCCCTCTCCGGACGCTTCCCGCACCGCGGTCCGAGCATGTTGGTCCGCTCCGGCATTCCCCTGGTCGACAACGTCGGCGAGTATGTGGTGGAGCGCCTGAGAGACGGCGACCCGCTCGAGATCGTCGACGGCACCGTGTACTCTGACGGCGCCTTGATCGCCTCGGGCGAAGTGATGACGGACGCGCTGCTCGTCGCCCGCCTGGAGGAGGCGAAGAATGGGCTGAGCTCCGAACTGGCGCGGTTCGTGGAGAACACGCTCAGCTACGTAGCGAACGAGCAATACCTGCTCTTCCAGCCCACGGATATGCCTGCGCTGCGTACGCAGATCAGAGGGCGACACTGCCTGATCGTGGTGCGCGGAGCAGGCGCTCTGCAGGACCTGAGAGCGATCCATTCATACATTGGCGCTGTGCGGCCGGTGCTGATCGGCGTGGACGGCGGGGCCGACATCCTGCTTCAGGAAGGATACGCGCCGGATATCATCCTGGGCGACATGGACAGTGTCTCTGACGCCGCGTTGCGGTCGAGCGCGGAACTGATCGTCCATGCGTACCCCGACGGCGCCGCGCCGGGCTTGCAGCGACTCGATATGCTCGGGCTGCCAAGCAAGATCATGGCATCGCAGGGCACCAGCGAGGACGTGGCGATGCTGCTGGCCTACGAGCAGGAGGCGGAGCTGATCGCGGCGGTGGGCACGCATTTCTCGCTTACGGAGTTCCTGGAGAAGTCGCGCGGTGGCATGTCCTCGACGTTCCTGGTGCGGCTCAAGGTCGGCGCCATCCTGGTGGACGCCAAGGGGATCAGCCGGCTCTATCCCTCGACCGCCTCTGCCCGTCTCTTCATCTACCTCGGTGTCGTCGCGGGCATCATCATTCTCGTACTATTGACCAAATCTCACGGCATTCGCGCGGTGCTCGATCTGTGGGGGTTGCGTCTGCTCTCGTTCTTCAGGAATCTCCACCCGTGAGCGGCCAACGGCGCCGATGTGACAGGAGACGGATGTGCCGATTGACTATCGCTATCACATAGGCAGCTTCATCGCCATCTTCCTTGCCCTCCTGCTGGGTATTCTCATTGGCATTGGGCTGGCGCCCGACCCGGAGGGCCTGAAGAAGACCGTGGGTGAGCTGAAGCATGACTTCATGATGGACCAGCATGAGAGGGAGACGCTGACCGCGGAGGAAAAGCAGTACGAATCGCTGTCGAAGGAGGCCGTAACGGGTCTGATCCGAGATCGGCTGAAAGGGCGCAGAGTCGCCATCATCCTGAACCACGAGTTCAACCACGATCCCCTGCCTGACGTGCTCAGAGCGCTGATGAAAGAGTCTGGCGCTACTCTTGCGTCCACCACGACGATCACCAAGGAGTTCGTGGCCATGCCCGAGAGCCTCCGACAGCGCGCTTCGGAGCGCTACAGCCTCGTTCCATCTCCAGGCGTTCATTTCCGCAGCCTTGTCGCGGAACAACTGGGGCGCGATCTGGCGGAGGGGAGAGAGGATTCGATCGCGTTCCTGCATTCATTGGGAGTCGTCAAGTCGAGCGCGGACTCGGACTATCGGCTGCCGGTGGACACTGTCTTGTTCGTAGGCGGGATTGGCGCATCTGATGACGCATCCCCCGAGCGAATCGATCTGCCCCTGATCGGCGAGCTGCTCCGTCTCGGCATTCGTGTCGTCGGGTGTGAGTCGAGCCTCAGCTCTACGTCGTGTATCCCGCTCTACAAGTCAAAAGGCATCTCCACTGTGGACAATGCCGATACGCTCGCCGGGCGCATGTCTGTGGTGCTCTGCATGGCCGGCGCTACAGGCCACTTCGGCGTCAAGGATGCTGCCGACAGACTGTGGCCCGCGCTGTCCACGACGGGCCGTCCCTGAGCGATGGCTGTCTCGGTCATCATCCCCGCGTACAACAGCGTCGATACCATCGGCAAGACCGTCTCCGCGTCCCGCAGCATAGGCAGCGCGTCCGAGGTGATCGTCGTAGACGATGGGTCCAGGGATGCCACTGCCGAGGCCGCCCGCGAGGCTGGAGCCGATCAGGTCGTGGTGTTGCCGAGAAACAGGGGGAAAGGCGCCGCCATGTCCGCGGGGGTGGCTGCCGCCCGCTCTCGCACGATTCTCTTCCTCGACGCTGACCTCGCCGAATCAGCCGGTTTGGCAGGATCTCTCGTGGACGCTGTCGGCGGCCGCTGTGCGATGTCGGTCGCGGTCTTCCCCAGGCAGCCGGGAGTCGGCGGACTCGGCCTCGCACGCGGCATCGCCGCCGCCGCGATACGGCTGCTCGGCGGCATCGAAGTGATGGCGCCGCTCTCCGGTCAGCGAGTCATCCCGAGAGAGCTCGTTGAGCACCTGGGCCTGGCTTCGCGATTCGGGGTCGAGACGGCTCTAACCGCGGAGGCGGCCCTGCTTGGAATCCCGATCGTCGAGGTCCCGCTTCCGTTGCAGCACGCGCACACGGGCCGGACGGCGGCCGGCTTCCTGCACCGGGCGCGTCAGCTCAAGGACATCCTCAGGTACGCTCTCCTCGCCGTTTACGGTCTGAGCTGGCCGGCGCTGTCCTCGGCGAGAACGTTCAGGCGGATCGCTGTCTCGCTGATGGCGTTCGCGGCTATCGTCGCGTCTGGCGCTGCGATTGAGCCGCCCGCGGTTACGCGCATCATCATCGCGGCTCTCGCCGGTATCATTGCATGGATCCCGTGCCTGTGGATCTCCAGCGTCTGCCTCAAGCTGCGGAAGCTGAACTACCTCGGCCGTTCTGTGCCCGGCGCGGCAGGCCTCGTGTTGCCCATCGTCGCAGTGCCGCTGATGCTTCTCCCCGGGCTGGCGCCGGATGTGCGCGCGGCAGCTCTCGTAGTCGTGTCCGTGCTTGGCGCGGTGGGGCTGTTGGATGATCTGTATGCGTCTCGGCACCAGGCGCGGGGATTGCGCGGTCACCTGCGCGCGCTGCTCTCCGGACGCCTCACAACTGGCGGTGTCAAGGCTGTCGGCGGCCTCGCCGCGGGTGTCGCCGCGGGCGCCATGCTGGCCCCGGGGCGGCCCGGCATGATCGTCCTGGATGCGCTGCTGATCGCTCTCTGCGCCAACTCCGTGAACTTGCTCGACCTGCGCCCTGGACGCGCGCTCAAGGGCTTCGCCCTGCTCTGCGCGATCGCGCTGCTCGCGTCGCCCGATTCTCTCCGCCTGCTCGGCACGATGTTCGCGCTCGCGCTTGTGCTTGCGCCCGCGGAACTCGCCGGACGCGTGATGCTAGGCGATGTGGGCGCGAACGTCCTCGGCGGAACTGCAGGAATCGGACTCGTCATCGCGCTGTCCCCATGGCAGCGTCTGGTGGCGGCGCTGGCACTGCTGGCCTTCCATGTGATCTGCGAACGAGTGTCATTCTCGGAACTGGTACGAAACAACCGCGCGCTGGCGTGGCTCGACGCCCTCGGCACGGGCCATCTGCCGATGCTGCCCACGCGCGAGGCAGTTCCGTGAGAGGCGGCGTGCCTGACCTCTGGTCCCAGGCCGACGTGGTCGTCTTCACCGGTGTCCTTGGCAGCGGGAAGACTGAAGTTGCCATCAACTACGCGCTGGCGGCCACCGCGGCTGGGGTATCGACGTGCATCGTTGACTTCGACATCGTCACGCCATATTTCCGAGTCGGCGACCAGCGAGAGGAGCTCCAAGCCCGCGGCCTGCGTGTGGTGGCGCCCGAGGGATGGCTCGCGTCGTTCGAGCTGCCGGCGGTCTCGCCTGAGGTGAATGACGTCTTGCTGGACCGATCACTTCACGTTGTTATCGATGTCGGCGGCGATCCGGGAGGAGCGCGTCTGGTCAGAACCTGTGCCGAGCAGATCGCGCGGCGTCGTTCCCTGTTCCTCATAGTCGCCAACCCCTTCCGGCCGGCGACATCGTCGCCAGATGAGATTGTCGCTCAGTCGCTGGCCATCGCCGCTGAAGCGAACCTCTCACTCACCGGGCTCGTCGCGAACCCTCATCTTGGGCCGCAGACTGAGGCCGATGATGTGATCCGGGGAGCCGGTGACATCCGGCAGGCCGCGACGCTCCTGGATCTGCCGGTCGTGATGCTCGCGCTTCCGGCCGCCCTGGCTCAGGCCGACCTGGAGCTCGACGTGCCCGTGTTGCCGCTGGAACTCATGATCCGCCTGCCGTGGCAGTGACGAGATCTGAAGGGGTGCGGCTCACAGATGGAGAAGTGAGCGAATGTGGCTCGAACGAAAACTCGTGGTACCGTTATCATAGATGAGGAGATGTGCAAGAGCTGTGGTCTGTGCATTTCTGCATGTCCGCGGCATGCGATGGGCCTGGCAAGCCACATCAATGCTCGTGGATTTCACCCCGCGGCCCCGCTGTGTCTGGAGAAGTGCACGGCGTGCGCTCAATGCGCGATCATGTGCCCCGACTCATGCATAACCATCCTGAGATCCGAGTGATGGGAAGCCGTTTCTGTCGCTCCGCCAACTCACCATGAGTGACTCGCCGCGTAAAACCTGGGTCGCGTGGAGCAGCGGGAAAGACAGCCTCTGGGCGCTCCACGTCGCCCGGCGAAGCCCTGACCTGATGATCACCGGCCTGCTGACCACCATCACTGAGCCCTACCACCGGGTTTCGATGCACGCGGTGCGAGAGGAACTGCTGGAGGCGCAGGTTGCCGCGCTAGGGCTGCCATTGCACCGCGTCTACATACCCGCTCCCTGCTCGGATGAGGAGTACTCCACGGCTATGAGGCGCGCCTTAGATATCGCGCAGGAGCAGGGCGTCACCAGGATGGTGTTCGGCGATCTCTATCTTGAGGACGTGAGAGCCTATCGCGAGCAGCGCCTCGCCGACACCGGGATCGACCCCGTGTTCCCCCTGTGGAATAGCAACACGAGCGCGCTCGCCCGCGAGATGATCGCCGGGGGAGTGCGAGCCAACGTGACCTGTCTGGACCCGCGCGTGATGCCAAGGGAGATGGCCGGGCGCGCCTTCGACGCCAGCTTCCTCGATGCGCTGCCCGCGGGCATTGATGCATGCGGAGAGCGAGGCGAGTTCCACACGTTCGCGTGGGACGGCCCAGGCTTTCTTCAGCCGGTTCCAGTGACCGTGGGCGAGACGGTGGAGAGAGACGGGTTCGTGTTCACCGACCTGCTCACCACGGGCTAGAGAACGACACTCCTGCCGCAATATCCCGAAGCCCGTCGAGTCCGGCAACCGTTGCGGAGAACTTGAGCGCCAGCGGAACCCGCGCCCCCACGTTCACATGATTGCCGTCGTACTCGGCCATCACCTCGACTCGCCGACCGACGACGGTCGAAACACCGCCAAACACGCGGTCGAGCCTGCCATTCCCGATGCCGATGTGGACCTGGGGAAGCGTGACTGGCCCCACGCGCGTGATCACCCCGGCGCCAATGGCGTGGCTCAGCACTACGTAGGAGGTCCGGTCGATCTGGTCTGTCATGTCGATCATGCCGGCCGAGAGAGTGAACCGTCCGAGGGGGGGCTGGAATAGCCGCAGCTTTGCGTTGACAAGAGTCTGGCTGTCTTCATGCTCGAGCCGGTCTTGTGACAGGCCGACTTCCAGCCCGGGTAGGACGCCCGCGTTCCCGTAGACGACGGTCTCATTCCCGTTGTCACCAGAACGAATGCCCGAAACCCCGATATCGAACTCGGTCATGCCAAGGATATCCGCGGTGGGGGTGAGTATGAGCCCCGTGGGGCCGAGCAGCGACGGAGCCGCGTGCGCAGCACAGCAGAAAGTCGCCAGAAACAGCACACTACAAGCAAGGCAGAGTCTCAGCACGAGCAGGCCTCCTCGCCCAAGCTGGTGTGAGTAGATACCACACCGAGGAGGCCTCTCCCTACAGGGGGCAGACTACCGAGATCCGGCCGCGTACTCGGCCGGAATGCGGAGCATCTCTCCAGGTTGGAGGTGGCCAGGATCAGCGCCATTCTCCACCATGATCGCGTCCACGACTTCCCGCACATCGCGGCCCGGGTCGCCGCAGCGCTCCGCTATCGTCCAGAGGCTGTCACCGTGTCCGACCTTGACAACCAGCGGCGGCCGCTCCGCCTCGCGAGTCCGGGCGGCAACAGGTACCGAAATCATCACCGTTGCCACCCCGCCCAGGAGAGCCCAGTGAGACCAACGAGGTCGCCTGACCACTTGTCGTACTCCTTGCAAACATCAGTTTGACTACTGTAGATTATTGCCACACATTCGTTCGCTGGTAGTACAGCCCACTTCAAAAATTTCAAACGGCTGTTTGCAAAGTACTTGTAGACATGGTACCATTAGCTGGATTGGAAGGGTGGAGGGATAGAGACATGCGTGGCATAACGGAACGACAAAGGAAGGTCTTGGAAGGAATCCATGAGATCGCTCAAGAGCGGGGTTACCCGCCCACCGTGCGGGAGATCGGGGAGCGACTCGGCCTTCGCTCGAGTTGCACGGTCCAGCGTCACCTGGAGGCACTGGAGCGAAAGGGCTACATCAAGCGCAGCCCTACCAAGGCCCGTTCCATCGAGATTCTGCAGGCAGAAGACCCGACCATGGTGCCAGTGCCCATGGTGCCAGTGCCCATTGTCGGCACGGTTGCCGCTGGTCAGCCCATCCTCGCCGCTGAGAACATCGAGGAAATATTCCCTCTCCCACGCGACATCGTGAAGGACGATCAGTGTTTCATGCTGCGCATCAAGGGCGACTCAATGATCGAGGCCGGCATGTTCGACGGGGACTATGTGGTGGTCCGCCAGCAGCCCTACGCCGACGACGGCGATATCGTTGTCGCCATGATCGGTGAGGAGGCGACGGTCAAGTACCTGCGGCACAGGCGAGGACGGATCTACCTGGATCCCGCCAACGCCAACATGCAGCCCATTGTCGCGACGGACATCCAGATCATCGGTAAGGTGCTGATGAGCATCCGGCGGTACGCTTGACGCCTCCTGGCCGCGGCTGATATGGTGATCCCGTCGCGAAGGGCGCGGTAGGCTCAGGCGCCCTTCTCGGCTGCTGTAGTCTCTCCCGGAGGGGTGTCCGAGCGGTTGATGGAGACGGTCTTGAAAACCGTTGGGGCGCAAGCCCTCGTGGGTTCGAATCCCACCCCCTCCGCTGACTCCAGGCAAGAAGGTCCTGGGCGTTCGGCGCCTTCCCGTTCCCGCCGTCGGCCGGGAAGCAGTAGTTGATCTCGACGCCGTCGTCCCCCACTACCACGCTGTCGACGATGCAGCGCAGGAAGGTCTTCGTCTTCTGCCGATCTGCTCGCAGTTGGAGATCGCGGAGGTCGCGCGCCAGTTGGATGACCCGAGTTTCCCTGATCTGCTGCCTGCCCCGGCCCACTGTCCTGGACTCGACCGCTGCCACCCGCGCCAATTCGGGCGGGAGAAGACCGTCTATGACCCCTGGCACTATCTGCCCCTCCTGGAACGCAAGCCTGGAGCCTTACGCAATGGCGCTCCCTTTTGGGACCTGGATCTGCCGGCGCCGATCCAGACCATGTGGAGGGTACTCAGGGAGCGGCCTGGGGGCGACCGGGAATCCGTGGACATCCTGAACCCATCAAGATCCACGGCCGGGAGGCGGTGGAGGGGGCCGCCAGGGAAGCGCTCGCCTTGGACGCGGTCGCAGTTTCGGACAGAGGTGTTCGCGCGGACAGCCTGGACATGGTATCCATGTTGCGAACGAAGTGCCGTCCGGCACTGGAAGTCACAGCAAGGAGGCCGTGGCATGGCAGGCTGCAAGACGAAGAAGACCTGCGGGACGAAGAAGACGGCTGCGAAGAAGTAGCAGCCGGAGATCGGGGTGTGGCGTAGTCCTGAAACGGCCCGGGCCAGACGTGTGGCCCGGGCCAGTACATTGCC
>JBEKKD010000028.1:0-17207 GCA_050010895.1 Armatimonadota bacterium | reverse complement strand
CCTG
Organism: Armatimonadota bacterium; assembly: GCA_050010895.1. Lineage (GTDB taxonomy): Bacteria > Armatimonadota > Hebobacteria > Hebobacterales > Hebobacteraceae > JBEKKD01. Next base: position 17,203 of record JBEKKD010000028.1, on the reverse strand, counting down.
GGGTACCGGCGTTTCTCCGGCTAGACCCTGATGAGGTCGAGCGGGGTGGTAGTAGTTCTCGATGAACTCCTTCAGCAGCCGCTCCAGGTGAGCCTGGTTCAGCACGATGACGTGCGCCAATAGCTCCCGCCGGAGGATCCCGATGAATTGGCTGTGTCGCGTCCGCCGGCCCGAAGAGCGATTCAGTTCGACCGCGAACTGGCTCTGGACCGCCACGAGCTGGGCCGCCGTTACCGCTCGCGGCAACAGCAGCGCCCAGCAGAAACTGAGAGCATACCGGAGCAGTTGGAGGAGGACGCCAAAGCAACTGCAGAGGTGCCAGAGGAAACTCGAAACCGCTTGCATGCCCCCAGGATACCCGGTGATCCGCAGCGAAACAAAGCTCTTCGAAACCCTGGATAGCATTCTTCAGGGGGACAGGCCGATCGATCAGGCACTGCGCGCTCTGTGTGTAGGGAGCCGGGCGATGAGTGATCCTTGAATCTGGAAGCTGGAGTCGCTATTCTCTCCGGGTGGGATCTTGAGACGAGGAGGCATGATGCATCCTGTCGCTTTGGAGCAGGTGCGAGTGACCGATCCGCGCGTGCCGATCATGTTGGTCATCGACGATCCGGCGCCGATCGCGCATGTGTACCGGTGTCATATCATGGACGTCCACCACGACCCGCCGGTCACCAAGGACGGGCGGCCCCTGATGGAGGACATCCCGAACCAGTTTCTGCTGCGGTACATCGAGGTGGTCGAGCGATGGGGCATCCGGGGCAAGTTCTCGATCGTCCCCGGCCTGGGCGGCCGCGGGGAGCTCGCGAGCGGGATCGACGGCGGCCGGAAGACCGAGATCGCGGAGTGGCTGGATCTCGCGCGGGCCCGGCTCGCGCCGCACATGGACTTCTGCCCGGAGATGATCACCCACAACCTCACTGTGGACTTGGCGTCAGGAGGGTTTCTCCCGGTCTCTGAGGCGGAGTGGTCGTTTCAGCAGACCGAAGCGACGCTCACTCCCTACATTGGGCGAGCACTGCAGATGCTGCGGGATGCCGGCATCGAGGCGACCGGCGTCACCTCGCCGTGGGACTTCGGCATAAGGGTCGAGCCGGCATACCAGCGGGCAGTCGCGGCCGCGATGAAGGCCGTCTACGGCAAGGACCGCACCTGGTACTTCCTGCACGATCGGCACCAGTTCCCGGCGAGCCGGCCCTGCCTGGTGATCGACGATCCGCCGGCGAAACTCGTCAGCATTCCCTGCACGACCGGCGATCATATGTGGCAGACCATCGACACCGCGAGGAGTGGCGCGGATTTCGCCAATGAGATCGCCGACCGGCTGCTGTCCGCGGACGGTTCGTCTGGTCAGGTGCGGACCGCGCTCGATGCCGGCGGATGGCCGATCATGGTGACGCACTGGCAGTCCCTGTTCTCCAACGGGTCGGAAGCCGGCCTCGCCGCGCTGGACGAGGTGGGCAGGCGCGTGGCGGAGCATCTCAGCGACGCCGTAGTCTGGTGCGGCGCGTCGGAGCTGATGGAGCGGACGATCCGCGATGGGCGGAGGGAGTACTGAGCCCGTGATGTCCAATAACTCTTCGGCGCTGCCCGGAAGGGATGCGAACCGGTTCGTCGGCCGGATGATGGACTGCAGAAGGGCGCTATCCGGCTTCGGATGCAGGGGCTGGGGTGGCGGTCAAAGGTTCTGACAGCGCGGCTGAGCGCGCCAGTGGCGATGCGGGTGGCAGGCCCGATTCGGCTGCGGCACTTCCGCGAGCAGCGGATCACCGTCTACGAGCCTGCCGCCTGAGCCGGACCACCATGGTGCTCACTTGAGCAACGCCCGCTGTGGCGGTATCATGGGGTCTCGACACGCGCGCGATCCGCGATGACGGCGCGGATGCGGTGCCCGTGCTCCAGGACGCGGAGCTGTTCCAGCCGCTCCGCCTGCTCCAGAGGCGTCGGGGCAAGGCCGGCGAGAGAGAGCAGGAAGTCGCGGCGGTAGGCATAAAGCCCCAGGTGACGGTAGCGAGTCTCTCTCGGGACCTCGGCGTGTACGCCGTCCTGCGTCACACCCCGTGACACTACGGCGCCTCCTCAGCCCTGTCAGAACCGATACGCCATCGCGGTCTCGCGCATCGCCAAGAAGTTCTCCAACGGCACGATGTCGAACACTTCGGTGCTGCTCCCGACTAGAATCTGCCCCTCCGTGTCCTCGATCGCCTTCAGGACGGCGTCGCGCACCTGCTGCGGACTGCCGAAGGGCAAGAGGTGACTGACGTCGATGCCGCCCGCGTAGACCAGCTTGGGGTAGCGCCGGTGCAGGTCCGCCAGATCCATCCCCGCGCAGATCTCGATCGGGTTCAGCGCGTCGATTCCCGCCCCCACCAGTCCATCCATGATCGCGTTGAGATTGCCGTCGGAATGGAACATCACCTTCTTCCCTTTCGCGTGCAGCGACGCGATCACCCGCGCCAGCCTCGGGAAGTAGTGCTTCTCCAGCCACGCCACCTGCATCATCGGCCCATTCTTGAACGCGATATCCTCCCCGATGAACACGCACTCGAACGGATCATCCGCGGGCAGCCCGTCGATCCATCGGCAGGCGTGCGCCGTGTTGCATTCCAACTGCTCGACGATCACATCCTCGCAGTCATACAGGTAGTAGCTGAACGGTTCCAGACCGACCTCCGTCCAGATCCCCATCAACTCGGGGCACGGCGCCGACATCAGGTAGTAGAAGTCATCGCCAAACCACGACTTCACCTCCACTTGGCCGCTGTTGTCCGATCCAGCCGGCTTGCTCACCTCGTCTTCCCATCCCGCCAGCTCCCGCCTCTTCGCCTCCCGGTATTCCTCGCTCGAACCGTACCTCACCCGCTCGTTCCACGCGGTCCAGCGCAGCCGTCGCGTCACCCGTCCGTCCTCGTGCCGCTCGATGCCCTCCTCCGATGGTGAGAATGCCGCCGAACGCGACCCATCAACGGCCGCAGCTATCGCCCGCGCGCCGCTGCGATCATCCCCGATTGCCACTGGCACGCCCCCACTGAAATGCTGCAGCACCGCATCATTCGGCAGCAGATCGAACAGCGGAGCCCGATCCGGCTTCTCCAATGCTAGCACTTGGCGCACCCGCGCGAGCGATCCCTGCATAGCTTGTTCTACCTCCGGTCCGCGCCTACTGTGACTGACAGCCATCCCGGCACAGCAATCGCGCCACAACGGCGACACGGGAAGACTCGTCCAGTCGAATCTGTACGCGCCGTTTTTCTCCGCCCTCGGTTACCTCCCAGAACGGGGCTGTCCGCGAGTGCCGAGCATACCACGAGAGAGGCTGCACGAGCATCCTGGAAGCCAAATGAGTCTTTGGACAACACGGCATCCTGGAAGCCAAATGAGTTTCTGGACAGGACAGGGTGATCACGGCCTCACGAGCGTCCGGCACCCAGAGCCGTGCGCGCGCCGAGCATCTCCAGGAACGCCTGCACGCGGTTGCGGATCTGCTCGGTGTCTTCCTGGCCATAGTCCGTCGTGATCGTGAGGCACGGCAGCCCTTGCTGCTTGAGCCCGCGCTGCATCGACATGGACTCGATATCGAAGGCCGGGCACACGCGCAGGCAGTGGTACACCACGCCGTCGACCCGGAACTCGCTCGCCAGTTCCTGCACACGGTTCATGCGATCGATCTGCTGCGCAAAGCAGGGACAGGTACTCGGCAGCAGGTGCTTCTCGGCCACGCTCTCCACCATGGCGCGTAGCGAGCGGTCGCGGAACACCACCGGATCGTAGAGACGCTGCGTGCCCGAACAGAGTTCGTCAATGGTGATCTCGGCCCCGGCCTGCTCGATGATCTGAACCAGCTTGAGGTGGGGATGGATCAGCGGGGCCCCGGTCAGGAGCAGGCGCAGCTTGCGCTCGGACGACCGATTCACGGCGGCCTCCCGCTCAGCGCAGAGCTGCTCGCAGTGGGCCGTCCAGCGTCCCGGATCGTCGGAGAAGGAAGCGCCTGTGACGAGGAGCGCCTCCTCGCCTGTGACGAGCGATGGCACTCGTTTGCGCAGTTCGAGGAAGCGCCGGAAGACCTGCTGCCTGCGGTTCAGCAGCACGATCTCCTCTTCCAGCGCCTCCCGCGTCAGCTTGTGGCCGGTGAGTGTTTCCAGGCGACGCGCCAGCTCCCACACTTCGCCGATCCAGAACGAGGCCGCGGCCCGCGTGCTCTTGGTCCGGGGAAGCTGAAGCACGTGCACCGGCTTGAATGCCGCGAGCACCGCGCCCAGCTTGGTCTTCGCATCACAGGAGGTGGGAATCACGAGCAGGTCGAGTCGGGGGAAGAGGCCCTCTCCGGCGATAGCGTTCCCCACGCACGACTTCACCAGCGAACAGGTATCGCGGGCGAACAGCTCCTCACCGCGTCGCGCTGCCTCCCGATTCCCTGAGCACAGCCGCACTGGGAGCGCACCCAGCGCGCAGAGCAGTGCCTCTGGCACGAAGTTGCAATACACCCCGACAACCTTGCCGGGGAAGGCCTCGACCTCGGCCTGCCGCCGGCCGGTGGTGATGATCTCTCGGAAGTACTCGATGGCGCCGCTCACGACTTCACCAACTGCTTCCCGAGCCATTTCACCTTCAGGCAGTCCTGTTCCGGGCATACCTCTACGCACGTCAGGCACCCGATGCATTCCGGATCGGTCACCACGACCTTCTCTTTTTCCCGGAACACGCGCTCGACGTCCACTGGGCAGCACCGCCGGCAGGCGCCACACGAGGTGCACTTGCGATTGCTCTTCTCAAGTGTGATCAGAGCGCCCCGACTGAAGTAGGAGGATAGGGCCCCGATCGCGCAGACTCGGCACCAGAACCGCGGGATGAGGAACCCGAGGAAGAAGGAGCCGAAGGTGAACCATCCGACGCCGCTCAGGAAGGTGGTGGTGATGCTCGACGTGTCATACCAGCAAGGATTGACGCCTCCCACGGGTGGATAGACCAGCCGCCCCGGGCAGAGCTGGCAGTAAACCAGAAAGAGCGAGTCGTTCGCCCCGGTGCGACCCAGGATGGGGAAGGCGATCAGGGTGGAGATGACCAGCGTCGCGAAGAGCAGGAAGTGGCGGGTCTTGAAGAGGAAGCTCTTCATGCTCGCACTGAGCGTCAATGGCGGCCGCGCGAAGCGCTGCCTCACCCACGTCATCGCATCTTGAATCACCCCGAGCGGGCACGTCCACCCGCACCAGAATCTCCCGGCCAGCACGCAGAGCAGCACAACGAAGAACAACTGCGGCAGCATGATCTTCAGGGAGGTGCGCCAGGTGATGTTCTCGGAGAGCAGGTGGAGTGAGCAGGACTTGAAGAACCCACCGCGAGCGACGAACCGACAGGCCAGCACCGGCAGGTAGAGGCCCACCACCGACTCCTGGCCCGACACCCAGAGGATGCGGTCTCGCGCGTACTGCGTCGTTCGAGGAGTGCCTGCCGGGATACGCGGGACCAACGCGCTGTCGACCGGTTGCGTCCAGATGAACGCCCCGTACATGATCAGCATGAACATGCCAAGTTGGACGATGCGCCGCGCCAGCGTGATCCGCTTCGCCTTCACCACTGCTCCCTAGTTTGCTCCCGCGGTGTCCCGGCTCTTCGCAAGCGTGGCCAGCGCCTGCCGGCAGAGCGCCCCGGTCTTCGCCTCGAAACAGAGGGCGAGCATGGGCTCTCCCTTCGGGCCCGCGAAGGGACGCAGGCCGGTGAACTGACCCTTGCGCATCTCCTCCAGTCGTGTGCCGTCCTTCTGGGAGACGGCCTTGCGAGAGAATATGGTCTTAGCGAAGCTGGCCAGGGCTTTGGTGCGATCCGCGGCCGTCCGGTATCGGATCACGGCGACCTTCAGCGGCTTACCGCCGAGGCCGCCCTCCGCGAACACGACGTCCGTCTTCCCTTTCGCCAACTGCAGCACGTTGTCGGTCGAGACGTAGTAGGCGTAGTTCAGGTCGGCGTCAGTGTGGAGGTAGCAGACCTGGCGTGAGTGCAGCTCCTCCGGGAGGGAAACCATCATGTCCGGGAGCGGCCCCCGCGCCCCTATCTCGTCGACGAAGTGCCGCGTCATCTCGGTGGCGAAGCCCCGGAACGCCTTCGTGTCCTCATCGGTCGCGATCTTGATGAAGAAGCGGTCCTGCCACGCGCGGAGCATCGGCCCTTCGAAACGCGCCCCCTGGCCGACCCGGACGGGCTCCCCCCGCGGATTGGTGGAGAAGATCCCGTAGGCCTCGGCCGAACTGCCCATGTCGTAGACCTCGACGACTACCAACTTGTCCACCAGCTTGTAGTCGGCCGTGTAGATGCACTGGAAGTCGAACCGGAGGTACGGGTCGGCGCCGCCGTCCATGTATTCGTAGACGGTCTTTGGGTCGTAGGACTGGGCCGCCCTGGAGATGGTCCCGCCTGCGAGCGCCACCGGGAACATGCGCAGCATGTCCGGCGTGTCCGCGCGTCCCAGGCCTACGAGCGCCACCAGTGCCACCAGTGCGAGGGTTATTCGCATCCTGCTCTCACTTTCCGTCAGCCGCGCCCCCAGAGCGCGACCGCTTGCACAAGGAACCAGACGCCACTGAAGACCGCAGCCACCTCGGCCGCCCCGCGCAGCGAGGGGACTCGGCTGAGGTAGCCCGAGACGAACAACGGGACCAGATACACCGTAGTCCCCAGGAAGAACGCAACCGCGAAGCCGACGCCCGATCCCCAGCCCACCGTGAGCAGGTAGGTGAAGGCCAGCATGAGCGGGGGGCAAACGGTGATCCCTAGCGCCAGCCCGGCCAAGAACGGGAACCGCCGCAATACGCCGGATCGCTCCAGGGCGCGGCACGTCTTCCACTCCGGGAAACTGAGCGACAGACCATGTAGGACCAGCGCTACCGCGAGGAGCGCCATCGCCGCGGCGGCCGCGCGGGTCGCCACGGGCGAGGTCTGCACGCGGGCGCCGAGCCAGACCACCAGCATCGCGAACACGAGATAGGCGAGGAGTCGCCCGGTCAGGAACTCGGCGGTGCGACGGGCGGCGGCGCGCGGGCCTTCCCATTGGCGCGACACTAGGTACGGGAGGATCACCGGCGCGCAGGCGCCGAGGCAGAAGCCGCCGGTCGAGAGCCCCAGGAGCAGTCCCTTTACGAGTGCGTCGCCCACCGGCACTGCCTCACAGTCTCGCCAGCCGCCTGCGCCGCCACAGCATCCAACTGAGTAGGCCCACCATCGGGAGCAGGTACAGAAGGTACACCTGGTTTCCCCAGCCACCGATACGGACTTCCATGGTGCCCACCGGGACCGCGAGCTGCTGCTGCAACTCCTTCTCGGCTTCGGCCGTCAGCGGGACCGTCAACTCGACCGGCTTCGACCCCGGCAGCTCCCTGGCCCGAAGTGCGACGGTCAGGGAGGCCCGCTTCAGGCTGGCCGCGCCGGTCCGCTGCACGGCAAAGACAAAACTGGCGATCTCTGTCGGATCGAGCTTCTGCATCACCGCCGGCTGGCGCGTGACCGTGAGCGAGGCGCTCGTGCCGACCGCGCCGACATCGTGCAGAGGCGTCGGGTACGAATGGTAGACGAAAAGCTTCACCTCGCTCGCCGGCGCCGCGGCCTTGACGGGAAGCTCGACCTTGTAGAAGAACCTGTCCCACGTGCTGTACGTGGGCTCCTGGCCGGAGCATTGCGCCGTGAGCGCCACGCACGCGAGTAGGACCAGGGCAGGCAGACTCGCCCCGGTCCCGACGCAAATGCGCGGCTGTTCGGTCCTGGTTCCCGTCACTCCCCGCTAGCGCCTGTTCGCCACATCCACCAGCGCATCGCCCGCGGTAGTCCGCTGCATGGCGTCGTCGGTGGTGAAGTCTCGGTCGAGCACGGCGATGGCGGCCTTGTCCCGCCGCGAGGCGAGGCCCCAGGCGCATGCTATGCGGACGTATGAATTCGAGGAGGACAGGCCCTGGCTGAGGTTCTTCAGCAGGCTCGGTTCCCTGCCCCCTGCCAGCACCCGCCCAGACATGGCCGCGTACCGAACGAATTCATCGCGCTCGGAGTACAAGGGGGCGAACGTGCTCGCCTGATCGCCGAGCAGCCCCAGGGAAAGCAACGCGTTCCCGCGCACGAAACCGTCCGGGTCGGGAAGCAGCGCCCGGAGGAAGGCGATATTGCGTTTGTCCCCGCCCTTCCCCAGTGCGCGGGTGGATCGGGCGCGGTAGTCCCGGTCAGCCTTCCGGTCGCCGGCGATGTTGGTAAGGTACTTCGTCCCCTCCTGGTCGCGCCGCGCGACCAGAAACTCCGCAGTCTGGATGGCGGCCGAAAGGTTGTCCTCGCTCTTCAGCGCACTGCGTAGTCCCTCCGTGCTGGTCACGGTCACCGGCTTCCAATCGATGTTGTCGGCGGAGATGCTGAATGCGAGGGTGCTCCGGCTGGCCTTCACCCCAGGCTTCGACGTCAGCTTGACCAGGAAGGCGGTGCGTTCGCCGGCCTTGAGCCGCTTCACGGACTCCGGGGTAACGCTCACCGCTGTATCACTCGAGTTCAGCTTCGCCCCCAACCGCAGGTTATCGAGGTAGGTCGGGTAGTTGTTTTGAACAAAAACACGGAACTCTTCGGTGCCCACTACGGTGGCAGTGGGCTTCTCCGGCTTGACGATCACCCGGTCTGGCGTGCGGTAGATGTTGTTGCACAGATGCCCGAACGCCCACGTCGTCACCAGAGTCAACCCGATCATCGCCGAGATCACCACGGCGGCACGTCTGCTTCCGCGGATAACCATTACCAATCTCTCCAAACTGACTGCATCTACAGCCCATCTCCGTTCGGGGCGAGCAGGGCGGCGCCCAGCGCGCCCACGAGTTGGGGTTCCTGCGGAACCTCTACCTTCAGTCCGAGGAGTCCCTCCAACGCACTCCGGAATCCTGGGTTCTTCGCGACGCCACCGGTCAGCGTCACCGGCGCCGCGAGGCCGACGTGATGGGCAAGCTTGCTCACTCGCTCGGCGGCCGCGCGGCAGAGACCGCCGAGGATGTTCTCGACCGGTTCGCCTTCCGCCACGAGGGAGACGACCTCACTCTCCGCAAACACCGTGCACACGCTGCTGATCGACACCTGCTTGGTGGCCCGTAGGGCAAGCACCCCGAAGTCGTCGAGATCGACCTCCAGCGCATGGGCCATCATCTCGAAGAAGCGGCCTGTTCCGGCCGCACACTTGTCGTTCATGGCGAAGTCGACCACGCCTCCTCCGCCGTCCAGCGCGATCGCCTTGCAGTCCTGTCCGCCAACGTCCAGCACCAGTCGTGTCTGTGGGAAGAGGTGAAAGGCCCCGCGGGCATGGCAGGTGATCTCGGTGACGCTGCGCGTGCGCCCCGCGACGCCTTCTCGACCATATCCGGTCGCGACCAGCGCGGTAAACGGCTTGCCATCCAGGCCGGCCTTCGCCCGCGCGGAACCCAACGCGCGTTCCGCCGCGGCCCGGGCGCGGGCGCCGGTTAGCACGATCTCACTCGCGGCAACGTGCCCCGCGTCGTCCAGGATTACGACATCACAGGTGAGCGAGCCAACGTCCACGCCCGCGAAATAGCTCATGCCAACTGCACCGCCTAGTGCCGCTTGCCGGCGACTCGGGCCGGCCCTGGATCAGACACCGGATTCGATAATTCGGTAGCGTGAGGGAGCATCCTTTCTGGCAGGACGCGTCCGGCAGAGCAGACGCGGCTCTACGCTCTCCCTCCCCACAGGCGAGGCAGCGGCAGCAGCGCCGCCGCGCATCCGAGCGCGTCATGCTCCGACTCGTATCATGGACGGTGGTGGTGGCCTCATGCAGCATTGAGAAGTGGCCCCTGGGCAAATGGGGAGAGGCGGTGAGCCGGGAGACGACAGAATTCTGACTCGGGCCTTGACCCAACCAAGAAGAAGGTCGCTCCCGGCCCAGCCTCAAGCCCAGATTGGACATCTGGTGGCAGATGACCACACATTTAGCCGAGCGAGGGTTCCCGGACACGCGTGTGCATGTCCCTATAATACGGCGCGTCAAGGCTCTCCCCGTGCAGTTTCCCGACGACCATGCTGTGGTCTCTCATGAGACATGTCCCTATCGGCGCTGGCGGCGCGCACGCTATCGTCGGTTTCGGGGGCCTCTCAAGTCAACCGAGGGCGCTGACTTCGGCCAGACATGGCACGGGAGAGTGCCCCCAAGTCAATTGACGCGGGCCATGCGCGGGATCGGCGGCTGGTAGTCCTCCTCTGCTTTGAGCAGATGATAGATCAGGTCCAAGAGTCTCCGGGCGGCGGCGATCTTGCCCGGGTTGCGCCCATGACGGAAGGCGACGGAGAGAAAGACATGCTTCAGTTTGGGGTCGGGGTGGCGCATCTGCGCCATCCGCTGCGTCGCCAGCACCGCGGCATAGCGGAGCCAGGCGTTGCCAACCTTGGTCAAGGGTCCACGCGTATCCTTTTGCCCACTCTGGTGGACCGCCGGAACCAGTCCAGAGTAGCCGCGAAGATGTGGGGGGCTGGGAAATCGGTTGATGTCCCCGATCTCCGCGGCCAACGCCAGACTGAGAAAGGGCCCGATGCCAGGAATGGTGCGTAGCCGTTGCGCCACCGGGTGGGTCGACGACTCCCGCTCGACCAGACACTCGAACGCATCGGCCTTCGCCTGGATCACCACCAGGATCTCCCGCAGTGCCGCCAGCATCCTGCCAGCATGGCCCTCCAGCTCCACCTCGTCCAGCCACACCTGCCCCCGCTCTCCCAGCAGATCCCGATGCGGACACTCCCAGCCGTGGCGTGCCAACAGCATCCGCATCATTGTACGCACCTGGGTGGAGAGCCGGGTCAACACGGTCTTGCCCCGCGTCAGCTCCCGCAGGTCGAGCAGGGCCGCATCGGGTCGCCACTGCGGGGTCAGCACCCCTTTGCCCGCCCACCAGGCCAGGGCCGCGGCATCCCGTCGGTCGGTCTTGGCAATGGTCCGCTGGAGCCGGCGCACTTCCCCCGGATCGACGATCCACACCTGTTCCGCCATTGCCTCCAACACTCCAGCCATGTAGTGACTGCTCCGGCCCGCCTCCAACACCACTGTCTTCGGCGAAGCAAGCTCGCTCAGCGTCTCCTCCAGCATGGAGGGCTCATTCCGTACCGTTCCCAAGTCCTGTATCGCTCCACTCGCAGGATCGAACATCCCCATCCTCGAATAGCCCTTGTGTACATCCAATCCTATCCAGATCATCTTCGGTCTCCTCCGTGCGATAGTGTTTGTGCCTCGAGCACCTTTCAACACTGACAGGGGGAGACCGTCTTATGATAGTCGACCGCCCGTGGAACCGGCCCGAGAGCCCCGGAGCCCGGCCGATACTCCGACTTATCACGCGACAAACGTCTGTTCGAATCGGAAGGACAGCACCCAGCTGGTCCGACTTCCGGCACCGACGCAGCTCATTCGTTGACCCAGACTGCACTGCACCCCGTGAGCGCCTCCCATCTGGCGAGGATGATACCGCAGTATCGAGGCCCGAGTTCCGCCGCGTGGCAGATGCGGCTGGCCCGTTCGGCCGCGATCAGCGTGGGCCCCGACCCGGCAAAGGGGTCGAGCACCACACCGCGCGTGGGGGCAGAGCAGTGGATAACGGAGACAGGGTGCGGCGGCCTCAGGGCGAAATGACTGCCTCAACTGCGGGCGGCCAGGTGGGGGCGACGCGGACGATGCTGGAACGCGTGCGGTCAGCAGTCAGAGCCTGCCAAGAGAACCCCATGACGGCAGCAAGCCCAGACTGGACAATCCAGACCGGGGACGAACGAGTCCGCCGGAGGCCTGCCGCCGATCTTCTCGTCGCCGAGCGCATTCCCGGGGTGAAGGCGCAGCCAGCGCCCCGGCCGAGTGTGAAACCCCAGGAGGTCTGCTCACCATGCACCCAGACGCATCACGGTTGTTGGCTGCTGAAGCTTCCCTGCGGTCCGAGGCCGACGCCATGCTCGCCGCATCGGGCATCGGCGCGATCCTCGCCGGTGCCGGCTACACCGCCGTGGGCTCGTATGCCATGCGTACCATGACGCGGCGTGATCTGGATTTCGAGCACGCGGAGGAACCGGACTGGGCCCGGCACTGGGAGGTGGGCACGCAGTTGGCCGGGACGCGCTGGTGCGTCCGCCTCCGCTGCACTGATGTCTACAAAGAGGCCTGGCAAGGCTACGGGCTGTACTGGGAAGTGCGGGTCGTGGACCCAGTGCGGGAAGGACCGGCCAAGCCCGACGACCCGAGTGTCTGGAACCTTGACCTCTGGACAGCAAGGGCCCATGAGTTCGCCCCGACCCGCGCCTTGCGCGCCGCGTGGATGAGTGCGATGACGGAGGAGGCGCGGTCCTGTATCCTGGCGCTCAAGGAGATCCTCTGCCGTGAACCGAAGTACGGACGCTCGCTGACGGCGATGCACATATACGAGGCCGTACTCGGCCGCGGCAACACAGACTTATCCGAGTTACGTTGTCCCCCCGAAAAATGCTATCCAGGTGCTTAGCGGTGTGAAGGTAGTCCGGTTGCGACCCGGCAAGGCTGTTCATTCGCTGGGCGGTTCTTCCTCTTCCTCCTCGTCCTCCTCCGGGTACTCGTCCCACCACGGGGAAGGGCCGGCGGCCGCATCGCGTCGGCGCACGCCATCAGCACCCAGCCGAACACACCCGCGATCAGGCGGCGGCCCGGTAATAGCGGTGATGGAGTCCGCCCACCACCGGCACGGAGATGAGTTCGCCCTCACCCGGCGGCGCCTGAGGCACCGGTGTTTCCCCGGACAGCCCCTGATGGGGGCGCGCCGTATGGTAGTGGTGGTCCAGGTGCTCTCCGAGCAACCGCTCCAGATGCCGCTGGTTCACCACGATCACGTGGGCCAATAGCTCCCGCCGGAGGGTCCCGATGAATTGACTGTGTCGCGTCCGCCGGACCGAAAAGCGATCCAGCTCGGCCGCCAGTCGGCTCTGGATCGCCACCAGCTGAGTCGCCGTCACCGCTCGCGGCAGGAGCAGCGCCCAGGAGAAACTGAGAGCATACCCGAGGAGATGGAGGAGGACGCCAAAGCAACTGCAGAGGTGCCAGAGGAAACTCGAAACCGCTTGCATGTCCCCAGGATACCCGGTGATCCGCAGCGAAACAAAGCTCTTGGAAGCCCTGGATAGCATTTCCCGGGCGGACACCCCCCGGGACGGGCCGCTTTTGGCTTGGACCGGACGCTGTTGCGGCTGTCCCGCGGCGCAGGACTCGCGATGTGCGCGCAGAAGCATCAGGTTCAAGAGGGCACCATGAGACCAGGTCTGCAGCGGGCTCTGATCCTCATCGTTATCCTCGTTGCTCTGAGCGCTATCGTGGTCGGCATCCTGAGCGACGGCCGTGCCGTGGTGATGCGAGATCAGGGGACGACTGCGGCTCCGTCGCACCAAGCCGGCCCGCCTACTCACCGGCTGCCCGCAGTTGCCGGAGCGTTCTATCCCGCCGAGCCCGACACGCTGCGCGCGGAGATCACCCGGTGTCTTGGCGAAGCGGCGGAAGCGCGACCCGCCGAAGAGCTGGTTGCTCTCATCGTGCCGCATGCCGGCTACAGCTACAGCGCCGGCGTCGCTGCTTACGCATACAAGCAGCTCGGCGCCAAGCACTTCGACACCGTCGTGGTGGTGGGTCCCAGCCATCACGTGCCATTCCGCGGTGTGGCGCTCTCGACGGCCGATTACTGGGACACGCCTCTGGGTTCAGTACCCGTCGACCGCGGCGCCTGCGAAGCACTGATGAAGGCTGATGCGAACGCGCAGGCGCTGGACGCGGCGCATGCCCCCGAGCACTCCATCGAGGTCCAGCTTCCCTTTCTTCAGACCGTGCTCAAGAACTTCAAGCTGATGCCAGCACTTATGTCCGATTACTCCGAGTCGAATTGCGCTGGGCTGGCGAAGGGACTCGCAGATCTGGCGCGGGGCCGCTCCGTGTTGCTGATTGCGAGCTCGGACATGTCGCACTACCCGAGCTATGATGATGCGGTGAGGATCGACCACGAGACGCTGAAGTCCATTGAGAGCATGGATGCGGCGAAAGTACAAGCGACGACGGAGAGACTGCTCTCCGCGGGCACGCCTGATCTGGTCACCTGCTTGTGCGGGGAGGGGCCGGTGCGGGCCGTGTTGCTGGCCTCACGCCTGCTGGGCGCAGATCACGCGAGAGTGCTGCGCTATGCGAACTCCGGCGATATCCCGGGCGCTCCTCGGGATCATGTGGTCGGGTATGGCGCGATCGCGATCTACCGCAGCTCGCGGGCGACCGGGTCGCCGACGCAAGCACTCGCGTCCGAGCTGACGCGGGACCAACAGGGCCGGCTGCTGTCCCTGGCCCGTACGACTATCCGGGAGTATGTCACCGCTGGGAAGCTGGCAGAGGTGCGGGAAACCGACCCAGCGCTCTTGCGGCCGGCGGCCGCCTTCGTTACCCTGAAGGAGGGAGGCGAACTGCGGGGCTGCATCGGGAGCCTGGAGCCGGATGCGCCACTCTATCAGACCGTTCGCGACAAGGCCATCGCCGCCGCCACCCGGGATCCGCGGTTCCCGCCAGTCACGGTGGGCGAACTCGATAGCCTGGAGGTCGAGATCTCCGTGTTATCGGCACTTCGCCAGGTGAAGAGCGCGGACGAGATTGAACTGCGGAAGCACGGTGTGATAGTGGCCGAAGGGCCGCGCCGCGGTGTGTTTCTTCCCCAAGTCGCCGACGAGACCGGTTGGAGTCGCGACGAGTTCCTCAGCCACCTCTGCTCCGAGAAAGCAGGGCTGCCGCCTGACGCATGGAGACACGACGCCAGCCTTTATGTCTTCACGGTGCAGGCATTTCGTTCACCTCCACTCAACAAGCAGTCACATGCCGAGCAGCCGTGAAGGTGACCCTGAGCGCCAGGAGAGGCGACCCCGCTCCGACCGCGACCTCAACCGACGCGATCTCCTGAAGGCGCTCGCCGCCGCGGGCGCGGCGGCCGGATGGGGCGTACTCACAGGGCGATGGCGGGACAGCGCAGACGGCAGGGCGGAGGCAAGTCCGGCGTGGACGATGCGGTCGCCATTTCGCCAGGATGGTGTGGTGGTCATTGTGCGCAGTCCTCGCGCCATAGCCAGTGGGCGAAAGGTCAACCGTGAGATCGTTGAAAGGATGGTTGAGGCCGGCGTGACGCGCCTGACCGGTGCTCCGGCTCCCGTCCAGGCATGGCGACGCATCTTCGCACCGAGTGACGTCATTGGCATCAAAGTGAACTGCCTGGGTGCGCCAACCACTCGAACTCACGTCGAGGTGACGATGGCGATCGCCCAGGGCTTGCAGAGGGCCGGTGTAGCCGCGCGCAACCTCATTATTTACGATCGACTAACAGATGAACTGCGCCGCGCCGGGTATCCTGTCAACACCGGGGCGGGCCTGCGCTGCTACGGCAGCGATCAGCGGGGCTATGACTCTGAACCAACGACCGCGGGTGAGGTGGGATCGTGCTTCAGCCGGATCGTGTCCGAGGACTGCACGG
Organism: Armatimonadota bacterium; assembly: GCA_050010895.1. Lineage (GTDB taxonomy): Bacteria > Armatimonadota > Hebobacteria > Hebobacterales > Hebobacteraceae > JBEKKD01. The sequence goes on along the minus strand of JBEKKD010000028.1, from coordinate 1,697 downwards.
CGCTGATCAACGTCCCGCTGCTGAAAGACCACGACGTGGCAGGCGTGAGCATCAGCCTCAAGAACCACTTCGGCAGCATCAACAATCCGAACAAGCTTCACCTGGATCATTGCTGTCCCTATGCTGCTGATGTCAACCTCGCGCCCGCGATCAGGAGGAAACAGCGTCTGGTCATTTGCGACGCCCTCGAGGTGATCTATGACGGCGGCCCGACATACCGTCCAGCCACCACGAGCACCTACGGCGCCCTACTGATAGGGACAGACCCGGTCGCGGTGGACCGGGCGGGGTGGCAGATCATCGAGGACCTCCGGGCCAGGGCGAAGCTCAAGCCCCTCCGCGCGGTGGGTCGAGAACCCCGGTACATTACGGTGGCAGGTGATTCCCGACACCGGCTGGGTGTGGCCGACCCCGCGCGTATCCGACGGGTAGAGGTGACTGTAACGTAAGGAAAGGCGATGAGACTGACTCGGCGAGAGCTACTGAAGTTGGGTGGGGCATGCGTGCTGGGCGGGTGCGCGCTCGGCGGGGTAGCGCGCCTCGCCGCAGGCCTCCGCTCCCATCCGGCAGGTTCCCAAGACCAGCGGCAGTGGGCCCGCAAGGCGCAGTACTGGCGCACGCTGAGCAACCAGCGAGTGCACTGCTTGCTCTGCCCCCGGGAGTGCGAAGTGGGCCCGGCGGAGCGGGGGTTCTGCGGAGTGCGGGAGAACCGAAACGGCGAGTACTACACCCTCGTGTACGGCCGCGCCGCTTCCGTGAATGTTGACCCCATCGAGAAGAAACCGTTTTTCCACGTCAAGCCAGGCAGCCCGATCTTCTCATTCGCCACCGCGGGTTGCAACCTGGCGTGCAAGAACTGTCAGAACTGGGAGCTGTCCCAGGCTCGTCCTGAACAGACGCCGGCAGTCGATCTGCCGCCCGCGAGGATGGTGGAGGCAGCCCGGGAGCAGGGATGTGCCTTGATCTCCGGCACCTACACTGAGCCGACCGTGTTCGCGGAGTACCTGCTCGCCGTTGCCAGAGAGGGCAACAGGCGCGGCCTTCGCACGACGATGATAAGCGCGGGGTACATCAGCCGACAGCCCTTGATCGACCTCTGCAAGGAGCTGGCCGCGATCAAAATCGACCTGAAGTCGATGCGCGACAGTTTCTATCGCAGCAACTGCGCCGGCACAGTGAAGCCAGTGCTCGATAGCATAGACTTGATTCGGAAGCAGCACGTCTGGATGGAGATCGTCTACCTGGTTGTCCCAACCCTGAACGACGGAGAGCGGGAGATCCGCGACCTCGCCCGCTGGGTGAAGGGGCACGTTGGGATTGATGTTCCCCTGCACTTCAGCCGCTTCTACCCGCAATACCGCCTGAAGAACCTGCCCCCTACTCCCTACGACACCATGTCCCGTTGCTATCAGATCGCCCGGGCGGAGGGGCTGCACTACGTCTACGTCGGCAATGTGCCCGGCAATCCGGGAGAGAGCACGTACTGTCCCAAGTGCGGCAAGCTGCTCATCCGTCGTCAGGGCTTCCAGGTGATTGAAGTGCACCTCAGGAACGGCCGGTGCCAGTACTGCCAGCAGATCATCCCCGGGATCTGGACTTGACCCCAGCCCCCCAAGGGCGGCGCCTGCCGGTTCCTGGGCGTCTGCTCTTCGCCTGCCTGGTGATGGGCTTCATGACCCTGATCGCGCAAGTTGTGC
>JBEKKD010000027.1:0-17307 GCA_050010895.1 Armatimonadota bacterium | reverse complement strand
TCCTGGCCGCCCTGAAGAAACGGTGATCGCTCGGCAGGGCGGTGGAAGCTCAGTCGGGACGGGCTCGTTCCGTCCCAGGGTCATGTGGCGCCGCGGAACCGGTCGACCACCAGGCCGCGCAGGAAAGCGCTTCGGCACGACTCACGCCGGGGTCCCTTGACTCGCGCCGATCTTCCGCTCCCCCGGAACCGGCCCGCAGGATGAGGCATCTCCGGGACAGAACCTCACACGCTACAGCGAACGAGCGCGGGCATTGACTCCAAGGGCAGAGCCGCCGACTGCGCGGAGCAGTATCGCCTTCGAAGGCATGGCCCGCATGCTGACCAGAGCAGGCCCCTTTTCCATTGAGCAGCCCGATCACGAAGCCGGACGCAGGTGGCTCGCACCCATCTTCCATCGCGCCCCGCGGTGTTACGACTCGCGCGGTAATCGCCGGACTGGTCCTGACCCCGCTCAATATGTTCTTTCTGGTGAACGCAACCGTAACGCAGGGCGGCTTCAGGTTCACCGGCCGCCACAGCCTGTTCGTCAACACGGTGGCTGTGCTCTTCCTGCTCACACTGATCAACGAGTGGCTGAAGCGGCGCCACTCGCGCTGGCGATTCGGCGCCGGCGAAATGCTGACGATCTATCTGATGCTCGGGATGAGCACCGGGCTGATGAGCAGCGCATTCGATCTTGGCGGAGCGCTTTCCACCACCATCACCTACCCCTTCTGGTTCGCCAGTCGAGAGAACAGGTGGCAGGAACTGCTGTGGCCGAACATGCCCACGTGGCTCACGGTTCAGGATCACGACGTCCTGGCAGGCTTCTACCTGGGGCATTCCACTGCCTACACGCCCGAGGTGATACTGGCGTGGCTGACTCCCGCTCTCTGGTTCGCGGCCTTCGTGGGAGCCATCACCTGGGTCTGCCTCTGCCTGAACTCGATCGTGCGGCGGCGATGGGAGGACGAGGAGAGGCTGCCCTTCCCTATCGTCACGTTGCCGGTGCAACTGGTGGACGAACGAGCCGGCCTGTTCCAGAACAGGCTGTTCTGGCTGGGGGTGGGTGTCAGCCTCGGGCTGGGGGTCTGGAACACGATCGCGGGACTGGCCCCGAGCCTCCCGAGCATCCCACTCGCCGGGGATTTCGGCAGCTACGTGCAGAACCGGCCGCCCTGGAATTACCTGCGGTGGACCGGGGTGGAGTGGCAGCCGTTCGCTCTCGGCCTGTGCTACCTTATACCGCTCGATCTGGCGCTCTCGCTGTTCGTGTTCGATATGTTCTGGACGGCCGAGTACGTGATCTCGGGCCATATGGGGTGGATGACCAGCCAATGGTCGGGCTTCCCCTACGGAGACCAGCAGACAGCCGGTGGGTTTCTCGCTCTCCTGCTGGCAGCCGCCTGGCTGGATAGGAAGTACCTGGCAGAGGTGGTGAAGAGGGCGCTCGGCCTTCCGACACCGCTACGGGAAGATGGTCGGGAGGCCTTCAGCTATCGCTTCGCCTTCCTCGGTGCGTTCGCAGGAATGGCCTTCATCTGGTGGTTCCTGGCGCGAGGGGGAGTGCAATGGTGGGCGGCGGTCGGCTTCATCGCCGTCTATTTCCCGACCGCGCTGGTGATCTCGCGCCTGCGAGCGCAGCTCGGCCCGCCGGTGCACGACCTTGCGGCGTCGATGCCGAACTGGATCCTGCCTGCGCTCGTCGGGACGCGCGTGCTGGGGCCGCGGACGATGGGCATGTTCGCGGCGATCAGTCCGTTTCTCCTGGAACAGCGGAACAACCCCACTCCGCTGCAGCTCGAGGCGCTCAAGATGGCCGAAGGAGGCCGGATGGAGCGGCGGCGCATCGCCATCGCGCTCGCCCTGGTGCCGCCCCTGGCCATCCTCTGCTACTTCTGGGCGGCCATCCATGTAGGCTACCGTGTCGGCATGGCAAGCGCAGACGTTGGCTACTACCCCTATCTGCATGTCGCGCGCTTGGCCGTGGCGAACCTCGAGGACGCGGTGCGCTTCCCATTCGGGACGGACGTCTCTTCTTCACTCGCAATGGGCTTCGGCATGGTGTTTACGCTGGCGCTTCTCGCCCTCAAGCTCCAGTTCCAGTGGTTCCCGCTCCACCCTGTGGCCTTTCCAATCGCGCTTGCGGTGGAGCCGCTGAGGCTGGCGATCTTCACCACCTGGCTCTGCAAGAGCCTGCTTCTGCGTTACGGGGGGCTGAAGGCGCACCGCCAGGCGCTCCCACTCTTCCTCGGTCTGCTCGCCGGCGGCGGCGGGGAGGCGATGCTGCGCCGATGCATGTCTCTCCTGCTCGGCGTGAATCTATCATTCATGGCGACGTAGGCGACGACTCGTCACGTGTGTCGCTCCGCTGCATGCTCCCCGTTACGCCCGTGCGAGCTGCTCATCCGCGAGCGACGTGGACGTGCGAATCCGATGCACCACCCCGGGTAGCACCTCGAGGAGATTGGCCACTTCCTCGCGCGTATTGCCGCGGCCGACACTGACGCGCAACGAGCCGCGTGCATCATCGGGCGCGATTCCCATCGCCAGCAGAACGTGGGACGGGTTGAGCTCCCCCGAGGTGCAGGCCGAGCCTGAGGAAACCGCGAAGCCCGCCGCATCGAGCTCGCGCACGATGGCCCGACCCTCGACGCCCGGGATGCAGAAGCTGGCGTTGTTGGGGAGGCGGCGAGTCGGGTGACCGGTGATACGGATACCGGGAACGCGCCGTAGCGCTTCCTGCATCAGAAGATCGCGGAGTTCGACGGCATCGGCTCCGTCCGACACCATGTCCCGTTTCGCCAGCCGCGCAGCCTCCCCCATCCCCACGATTCCAGCAACGTTCTCAGTGCTGGCCCGCCGGCCCATCTCTTGGCCGCCCCCGTGCATGTACGACGAGAGTACCACGCCTGCACGTATGAACAGCGCGCCCACACCTTTGGGTCCCCCGAACTTGTGAGCCGACACTGAGAGCAGGTCTACGTTCATCGCGTCGACATCGATCGGCACGTGTCCCGTTGTCTGCACTGCGTCAGTGTGAAAGAGCACGCCGCGTTCGCGACAGATCGCCCCGATCTCGACGATCGGCTGGATGGTTCCTACCTCGTTGTTCGCATGCATAATCGAGACGAGCACGCTGCGATCCGTGAGCGCCGCCTTTACATCGTCCGGGTCGACGGTTCCAGTGGAATCGACCGGCAGAACGGTTACTCGGCATCCGGTCTCCGCCAGGAAGTCGACCGTGTGCAGGACTGCGTGGTGCTCGATCGCGGACGTGATGACGTGCTCGCCCTTCTGACGCAGGGCAAACACACCGCCGATGAGAGCATGGTTGTCAGCTTCGGTGCCGCTGCCGGTGAAAACGATCTCCTCGGCATCAGCTCCGATGAGTGCCGCCGCGTGCAATCTGGCGCGCTCGACGCCTTCAGCCGCTCTGATCCCGGTCGCGTGCAGGCTGGACGGGTTGCCCCAGATGTCGTGCAGGTAGGGAAGCATCGCCTCGACCACCTCAGGCCGAACCGGAGCAGTTGCGGCGTGGTCAAAGTAGACCTGTCCCATGTCCCAGACTCCTCACTAGCGCGCGCACCGGCGACTATCAGCCGGATCGAGCACCGGCCATCCACTGTCAGTGCATATATCCTATGGGGACAATATGTAAGTATTGCGACAGCTCTACTAAGCTTCTGCGGCTGGGCTCGTCGGAGACCCGGAGGGCTGGCAATCAGTGCGCCGGGCGAGTAGAATAGCCGCGTGAGACGCGGTACGCTTGCAGTGCAGCTCCATGGGTACCTGATCGCGGCGGTTTCTGTAGTTGCCGCGACCGCCCTGTTCTACCCCGGGCGAGCGCATTTCGCCAAGGGCCAGTGGGCATTGCTCTACCTGCTGATTGTCGGGCTGGTGGCCGGCCTGAGCGGGTTCGGCCCGGCGCTGGCTGCTGCGGTGTTCTCGTTCTTTGCGTGGGATTATTTCTTCTTGCCTCCCTTCGGAACTCTCAGCGTGTCGGATCCCAGGGACTGGTTGTTCCTCTTCGTGTTCCTGGCTGTCGCGGTGGCCATGGGACTTCAGACCGGCAGGCTGCGGAACAGGGAGGCCGAAGCGCGCGCGAGGGGAGGCGAGGCGGGGCTGCTCAACCGGTTCAGTGCCCAACTCGTTTCTGACATCTCCGTTCAAGAGATGGCCAAGCAGCTGATCGCCGAGGTTGATGCCATTACCGGCGCCGGATGCACGGCGTTGTTCCTCTGTGGCGACCCGAATGGACCTCGGGAGTGCATCTCAACGCCGGGGGGTGACTGCGCTCAATCTCGCGAAATCACGGAGTTGGTGGCGTGGGTGGAGCGAGAATCGAAGGCAATAGGACTTCCCGCTCCGCCGCAGCATCCGGCGGTTCACAGCCGAGAATGGCCGATCGCCGTCAGCCATCGCGAGGCGGGGGCGAGATCCGAGCGAAGGGACATGTTCCTGCCGCTGCAGACTGCCACACGCCAGTCAGGCGTGCTCTATGTGAGCGAGCGGCAGGATGGAACCGGCTATTCGTTCCACGATGCCCGGCTTCTGGTCGCCATGGCTTACCAGGCGTCGGTGTTTCTGGAGCGGACCTATCTTCGGTCAGTGGCGGTGCAGGCGGACGCGTTACGGGAGGCCGACCGGCTGAAATCTACCCTCTTGTCCGCTGTGTCGCACGAGCTGAAGACGCCCCTCTCTTCGTTAGAGGCAACACTGACGAACCTGCTCGAACAGGACGTGCCTTTGGACGAACAGTGTGTCCGCGCCGAGCTTCAGGCGGTGAAGCAAGACCTCGATCGGCTCGACAGCAGCATCAACTCGCTACTGGACCTGTCGCGCCTGGAGGCGGCGGCATGGGGGCCCCAACTCGACTGGCACGAACTCGGCGATATAGTCGGCGCCGCGCTCTCGCGCGTCCCCGAGCGGGATCGTCGCCGGATCGTGGTCTCGTTCCCGCCCGACCTGCCGCTGATTCGCGTGGATTTCGCCCAGTGGGTTCGGGTGCTCGAACACCTGCTGAGAAACGCGCTTGCGTACGGTGGCCCCGATCGCGCCGTGCGCGTAGGCGCGTCATTCGCGCCTGCCGAAATGCGACTCTGGGTTGAGGATGAGGGACCCGGGATCGCGCCGGACGAGCGGGAACGAATTTTCTCCAAGTTCTACCGCGGCAAGTCCGCTGCGGCCGTTCCCTCCGGAACCGGCCTGGGATTGGCGATCACTCGCGAGATCGTCCGGTTCCACGGTGGGAAGATCTGGGTGGAGGACGTGGCGCCCCACGGCGCGCGCTTTGCCGTCTCCATGCCGAGAGAGCAGCCCGTCAACAAGTGAACCGATGAGTGCTCCAGAGAAGCCGATCACGATACTGGTGATCGATGATGAAGCGCAGATCCGGCGCGCGCTGGGATCCATCCTCTCGACGCGGGGCTATCGCGCCCTCTTCGCTTCCGACGGCGCCGAGGGACTTGACCTCGCCATCGAGCACAATCCCGACCTGGTGATACTCGACCTCGCCATGCCCACGCTGGGAGGCCTCGATGCCTGCCGCGAACTGCGTGCGTGGTACCGGGCGCCGATCCTGGTGCTCAGCGTGCGCGGCAGTGATGCCGATAAGATCGCGGCTCTCGACACCGGGGCCGACGATTTCGTCACCAAGCCGTTCTCTGCCGGCGAGTTGCTGGCCCGCGTCCGCGCCCTCTTACGCCGGGCATCCGGCCAGGCCGCCTCTCACCCCGTGATCACTACCGGCGATCTGGAGATCGATGCCGCACAGCGCCGCGTCAGGCGTGCGGGCCAGGACATTGAGGTCACCCGCACCGAGTTCGACATTCTCCTCTATCTCGCGCAGAATGCGGACTGCGTCGTCACCTCTAAGATGATACTCGAGAAGGTGTGGGGCCCCGAATACGGCGAGTCCGAGGACACGCAGACCCTGAGAGTCCATATCAGCCACCTGCGCAGGAAGATCGAACCACACCCAACGGTCCCACGCTACATCCTCACTGAACCGGGAGTCGGCTTCCGCTTCTCCACCTCCTAAGCCTGTCCGCCCCCGCTGGGCTTCTCCTCTGACACGCCTGCCTCTACACGGAAACTTAACGCCGCGCCCCGTCTTCCTAACACTGGCTTAACGCCCCCGGGGGTACTGTCTCGGCGACACAGCGCCCGCTATCAGGCGAGTGCCGCAGAGAATGAGGAGTCAGGTCAATGACACCGCCAGTTCATGTATCTCCGGCTGGGGTGCTGCTTGCCCTTGCATTCGGCGGGTCTTTAGCTTGGGTGATGGTGTGGATGTTCCGAGGGCCGCGGCCAGCCCGGGCGGAGGGGGCAGGGTCGCGCCGACCACTGGACACGGCGCGACTGATATTGGTCCCGGTCACTGGGTCGGGTCATTCACAGCCCGGGGTGGAGCTGGCCTCTCAGCTGGCAGAAGAGCAGCGGGCCGCGGTGCTGTTAGTGTACGTGATCGAGGTGCCGCTCACGCTCTCGCTGGATGTGGAGCTGGAGCAGACGGACCAGCAGGCGCGGGCGGCGCTGGCCGCTGCCTATGAAGTCGTGGTACGACACCACGTGCCGGTTCACACGGTCATTCGGCGAGATCGTGGGCTGGGAAGCGGGACCGTGGCGGTGGCAAAGGATTACCAAGCTGACCTGATCGTTATAGGCCTGGACTCGGGGCCGGAGCAGAGACGCTGGGGATGGAGCAAGACGGCGCACAAGCTGCTGCGTGAGGCACCGTGCGAGGTGATAGTTAACCGGGTGCGGGACAACCGCGGTGATTCGCCAATTGCGGGAGAGAGAGAAGGACGATAGCTGATGATGAAACTAGGTGTTGGCATTCTTGCTTTATTGGTAGTGCTGGGAGCGGCGACGCATAGCGCGCTCGCGACTCCATCAACTGAAGACTGGACGCCATGCATCATCGACTTCCAGCCGCCTGGGATGACCCACTTCGGGATGGACGAGTACTTCACGGTGGGCCACAAGGGTCCGGGGAACGGCGGCGAGAGCTTCCCCACTGATCTCACCCTCTTCGAATGGGGTGCACACGTGGGCAAGAAGGCGCAGGCCGAATTCGGAGTAGATGTGCTGGAACCGACGGATGACCCGCTCTTCCTGAATGCCAAGATCGGCTATCCGGAGGGGACGCTCTCGCCGAACGCGCCGGCGCTCGAACTCCAGATTTTCAACGTCGGAACCAAGCACGGGGCGACCGACTACAACATTGTCAATTTCATCACAGGCAAGAGCCTGCCCAACAATCAGGGGCGGATCCACGCCAGCTACTACATCGGCAACAGCGCGGTCCTGCGCAGCAGCTCTGGCGCGAACGCGAACACGGGGTACATGGTCGCCTACGACCGCTGGCTGAAGAAAGACAAGGTCCAGTTTGCCGCGGACTATGCCAGCGGAAAGAACTACATCGGCGGCGGAGGCGTCGGCCTCTACTACTACTTCACCCCGAACATAAGCATCCTCGCCGGCCCGGTCTGGTTCAACGACAAGGGGATCAACGGGAAGATGAAGTGGACCACCCAACTTGACATGAACTTCTGAAATGGCGCTTTCGGGGCGTAGGCCGCAATGCATCTTTTGCTACAATTCGCTCACTGTGGGCGGTGCCGTCGAAAGGAAAAGCGTGATGCCGGACTTCCTATACGTGCTCATCACTCTCATCTTCTTCTACATCGGCGCAGCTTTCACGCGCGGCTGCGACAGGCTCTATAAGGAGGAGTCGAATGATTGACTACCTTTGGACCGCGCTGGTAGCGATCTTTCTACTCGGCTATCTCGTCTACGCGCTCTTGCGGCCGGAGCGATTCTAATGGTTTTCGCCCAAAGAAGTAAGGGCGAAAGCCATCAGGGGACCAGCGAATGCCTGAAAGAGGGCGTTCGCCCGATGTTACATCATTGGGCGAACGTCCGTAGGAGGATGATATGACCGGCTATGGCATGGCGCAGATCGCGCTCTTCTTTGTTCTCATCGTGCTGGCTACCAAGCCCCTGGGCGGTTACATGGCCCGCGTCTTTAGTGGCGAGCGCACGTTATTTCACCCGCTCCTCGGCCCGGTAGAGCGCGCGTTCTACCGCCTCTCGCGCGTCTCCGAAGACGAAGATATGCGTTGGACGACGTACAGCTTTGCCATGCTGGCGTTCAGCATTGTCGGCGGACTGCTGACCTATGCCTTGCTCCGCCTGCAGGCCTTCCTTCCGCTGAACCCCCAGCACTTCTCCGGCAAAGAGATGACGCCCGACCTGTCCTTCAATACGGCGATGTCCTTCATGACCAATACGAACTGGCAGAACTACTCGCCGGAGACTACCGTAAGCTATTTCTCCAACATGGTGGCCCTGGCGATGCACAACTGGATGTCGGCGGCGACAGGCATCGCTATCGCCATCGCCCTCGTGCGCGGGTTCGCGCGCCACTCGGTGAACGGGCTAGGCAATTTCTGGGTCGACATCACGCGGGCCACGCTCTACGTTCTCCTGCCGATCTGCACCGTCTACGCGGTAGTCCTGGTCTGGCAGGGCGTCCCGCAGAACTTCGCCCCATACGCGCAAGTCACGACGCTCGAGGGCGTCAAACAGACCATCGCCCAGGGGCCCGTTGCTTCACAGGAAGCCATCAAGATGCTCGGCACCAATGGCGGCGGCTTCTTCAACGCCAATTCGGCCCATCCCTATGAGAACCCGACTCCCCTGAGCAACCTCATTCAAGTACTTTCCATTTTCCTGATTCCGGCCGGCCTGACCTACACTTTTGGAAAGATGGTCGGCAACACGCGGCAGGGCTGGGCGCTCTTTGGGGCGATGGCCGTCATGTTTCTGGGCGGCCTTGGCGTCTGCTATCGGTCCGAAGCCAGAGGCAACCCCAGTGTCGCCCGACTCGGGGTCATGGCGCGGGCCACGAACGGACAACCCGGCGGGAACATGGAGGGCAAAGAAGTCCGCTTCGGCATCGGCGCCTCGACGCTCTTTGCCACCGTCACGACGGACGCCTCCTGCGGCGCAGTCAACTCCATGCATGACAGCTACACTCCTCTGGGAGGCGCAGTGCCTCTCATCAACATCATGTGCGATGAAACGATCTTCGGGGGCGTCGGGGCGGGCCTGTTCGGGATGCTGATGTACGCGGTAGTCGCCGTCTTCATCGCCGGGCTGATGGTCGGGCGCACCCCGGAATATGTAGGCAAGAAGATCGAGAAGTTCGAAGTGCGCATGGCCGTACTTGCGGTGCTCATCCTGTTTGCCAACGTCGTCATCTGGACCGGCTTAGCGGTGACCGTCAATCTGCCCCCCGGGAAGGCCGCTGTGGCTTTCACCGACAGGCAGGCAGCAGAGGAAGCGCAGTTCCTGAAGACCCATCCCCTCGCCGCCTGGAACCATGTGAACAATAGCAGTCCCAGCACGTACAGCGGCGCCACCTACAACAACACGAACAACCCCGGCGCGCACGGCTTCACTGAGATCATCTACTCCTATGCCTCTCAGACCGGCAATAACGGCTCCGCGTTCGCGGGACTGACTGGAAATACCCCCTATTACAACCTCACTGGAGGCCTGGCGATGCTGATCGGTCGCTTCCTTATGATCATTCCGCTGTTAGCGATGGCGGGCAGCCTGGCGCGCAAGAAGGTGACCCCCGCATCGGCCGGCACACTGGCCACCGATTCCACCACTTTCGCGCTCCTGCTGGCGGCCGTGGTGCTGATCGTCGGCGCGCTCGAATACTTTCCCGCGCTCTCGCTCGGGCCGATCGTGGAGCACTTCCAAATGCTCGGCGGCAAGCTGTTCTAGCGGGGGCTTGAAGGAGACAACCAAGATGACGACCCATATGGCGCGACTGCCCTCCACACATGACCTGGAACCCGGCTATAGGCGACCGACACATTCGCCCCGCTCGCTCTTCGATCCGGCTATCGTGAAGCGTGCGATTCTCGACGCGTTCCGGAAACTCGATCCACGGCTGGTCGCCAGGAACCCGGTAATGTTCGTGGTTGAGGTGGGCAGCGTCGTGACAGCCTATCTGCTGCTCCGCGACCTGATCGCAGGAAAGGGCAATCTGCTCTTCGACGGGCAGATCACGCTCTGGCTGTGGTTCACCGTGCTATTTGCTAATTTCGCCGAGGCCATGGCCGAGGGGCGCGGCAAGGCGCAAGCCGACGCGCTGCGGAAGACCCGCACGGAAACGACAGCTCGCAAACTGGTGGCTGGGGGGCAGGAGGTGCGGGTGCCTGGAGCCCAGCTCCGTAAAGGCGACTTCGTTGTCTGCGAGGCAGGCGACGTGATTCCCGGCGACGGCGAGGTGACCGAGGGTATTGCCAGCGTCGATGAATCGGCAATCACGGGAGAAAGCGCTCCCGTCATCCGCGAGAGCGGCGGCGATCGCAGCGCGGTGACAGGCGGAACGCGTGTCCTATCAGACCGAATCGTCATCCGCATCACCTCGGAGCCAGGCGAGACTTTTCTGGATCGGATGATCGCGCTGGTCGAAGGCGCCAAGCGGCAGAAGACACCGAATGAGATTGCGCTCACCATCCTGCTCGCCGGCACCACCATCATCTTTCTCCTGGCCGTTGCGACGCTCGTGCCCTTCGCCGCCTACAGTGTCTCCTCGGCGAGCGCCGGTGTGCTTCCCTCGATCTTCCTGCTGTCGGCACTGCTGGTCTGTCTCATACCAACGACTATCGGCGGGCTGCTGTCGGCTATTGGCATCGCGGGCATGGACCGCGTGATGCAGGATAATGTCCTGGCGATGTCCGGCAAGGCCGTCGAGGCCGCCGGCGACGTCAATACCTTGCTCTTGGACAAGACGGGCACGATCACCCTCGGCAATCGGCAGGCAGTCGAGTTCATCCCTGTGCCCGGAGTGGGAGTGGAGGAGCTGGCGGACGCGGCCCAGTTGTCGTCCCTTGCCGACGAGACCCCGGAGGGGCGCAGCATCGTCGTGCTGGCAAAGGAAAAGTACGGCCTGCGCGGCCGCGAATTGCTCGACCGCGATGTTGAGTTCATCCCCTTTACAGCACAAACGCGCATGAGCGGCGTAAATCTGAACGAGGTCCGGGTGCGAAAAGGCGCGGCCGATGCCGTTTGCGCCTGGGTGAAGGCGCAAGGAGGCGCGGTGCCCCCGGATCTTCAACCCATAGTCGAAGGGATTGCGCGCACTGGCGGAACGCCGTTAGTGGTCGTCATCAATCAGCGCGTGCTCGGCGTCATCCACCTCAAAGACATCGTCAAGGGCGGCATTCGCCATCGCTTCGATCAGCTTCGCGCGATGGGCATTCGGACGATCATGATCACCGGAGATAACCCCCTCACCGCCGCCGCCATCGCAAGAGAATCCGGAGTGGACGACTTCCTCGCGCAGGCCACACCGGAGACTAAGATGGCGCTTATTAGGCAGGAGCAGGCAGGCGGCAAGCTCGTGGCGATGACCGGGGATGGCACGAATGACGCCCCGGCCTTGGCGCAAGCCGATGTCGGTGTCGCCATGAATACAGGCACGCAGGCGGCGAAAGAGGCCGGCAATATGGTCGATCTGGACTCTAATCCCACGAAGTTGGTCGAGATCGTGGAGATCGGCAAGCAGCTTCTGATGACCCGGGGGTCGCTGACAACTTTCAGCATCGCCAATGACGTCTCCAAGTACTTCTGCATCATCCCCTCCATGTTTGCCGCCACCTACCCGATGCTGGCGCCGATCAACTTCCTGCGCTATGGACCCCTGAACCAGCTATCGACGCCCAATTCGGCCGTGCTGGCCGCGGTCATCTTCAACGCCCTAATCATAGTCGCCCTCATTCCTCTCGCCTTACGCGGCGTCGCTTATAAGCCGATGGGAGCCTCCGCCGTACTGCGCCGCAATCTGTTGATCTACGGCTTCGGCGGAGTGATGGTGCCATTTCCGTGCATCTGGGGGATCGACCGCGTGCTGGCGCTCCTGCATCTAGCCTGAAGGAGAATCCATGCTGCGACAACTATCGACTGCCCTAAGAAGCGTGTTGCTGATGCTGGTGGTTTTCGGCTTGCTGTTCCCGCTCCTGATCACGGCCATCGCGAAGACTGCTTTCCGCCGCCAGGCCGATGGCAGCTCGATTGGAAAGGGTGGAAAGCTCGTCGGCTCGGAGCTCATCGGACAGAATTTTACCTCACCGGTCTACTTTCATCCGCGCCCTTCGGCGGCAGGCGGCGGCTACGATGCCGCCAATTCCGGCGGCACCAACCTCGGCCCGACAAGCGACAAACTCATCCATGGCGTGCACAAGAAGTTGGCGAACGGCAAAGATGCCCCAGACAATTTCGATGGCATCGCGGACCTGGCGCTGGCCTATCGCCGCGAGAACGGCCTGCCGCCCGACGCTCTCGTCCCGGCCGACGCCGTCACCCGCTCCGCCAGCGGACTCGACCCCGACATCTCACCTGCGAACGCCTATGCCCAGGTCGCCAGGGTTGCAAAAGCGCGGCGCATGAGCGAAGATAGAGTCAAGAGACTGGTGGCGTCGAATGTGGCCGGTCGCCAACTCGGCCTGCTCGGCGAGCCGCGGGTGAATGTGCTGCGACTGAACCTCGCGCTTGATGCCGCCGACAAGACAGAATCGCGATGACCCAGGAGGAACGTCTCCGATCCGAAAGCCGCGCGACGAAGCAGCGGGGGAGACTCAAGATCTTCCTCGGCGCCGTCGCGGGTGTGGGCAAGACATACCGGATGCTCTCGGAAGCGCACCGGCGCGTCGAGCGCAACGGTGAGGACGTCGTCATCGGCCTCGTAGAGACCCACGGCCGGCCTGCGACCGCGGCATTGGTCGCTGGGATCGAGCAGGTGCCGATGAAGGCCATCGAGTACCGCGGCAAGACCCTCTATGAGTTGGATACCGACGCGGTCGTCGCCCGCCATCCCGAGTGGGTGCTCGTGGACGAGCTGGCCCACACGAATATCCCGGGCGCCCGGCATCCGAAGCGCTGGCAGAGCGTCGAGGAGATCCGCGACGCAGGCATCGGCGTCATCTCCACCCTCAACATCCAGCACCTCGAAAGCCTCAACGATGCTGTCTACGAGATCACCGGCGTGCGCGTGCGCGAGACTATTCCTGACGCCATCGTTGACACCGCAGACGAGGTCGAACTGGAGGACCTGACTCCGGATGCCCTCATCAACCGGCTCAAGCGCGGCGACATCTACCAGGGCGAGAAGATCCCGCAGGCTCTCACGAACTTCTTCCGCAAAGGCAATATCGTCGCGCTTCGCGAGCTCGCGCTCCGCAAGGCCGTGGACGAGGTGGACACTGAGCTTCACGGCTACATGGATGCCCACCACATGCGCCAGGGCAAGGCGGCTCACGAGCACATCACGGTGCTGATCGCGCCTCGCCGGACGGCGACGAGACTGGTCCGCCGAGGGTATCGGCTGGCCAAACGCATGCAGGGCACCTTCAGTGCCCTCCATGTGCGAGTGCCCGGGGACAGTTTGGGCAAGGAAGAGCGTGCTTTCCTGGACGAAGCCTATGACCTGACTCGGAACTTGGGAGGGCAGGTGGTCGAGCTGTATGGCGATTCCGTGCCCCAAGCGATCATCACGCACGCCAACGAGGCAGGCACCACCTTCATCGTTATGGGTCAATCAGCCCGCAGCCGCCTGTCGGAGATCATCCGCGGCTCCATCATCAACCGCATCATGCGCGATACCAAGAACATCGATATCGTGGTGGTCGCCGACTCCCGCAAAGAGGAACCGGTGACGCCGGACTGATCGCCGCGCGGAGCGCCCGCGCGTTCGCCGCGCCCGATTGTCGTTCTGCTGACCAAGTCGGTACCCGCAGATGACCAAATGCCTGCGCCATGTGGTAATCTTCATCGGGATGGATTCCAGCAGGTTCTTCGTCTATCCATCAGGGGTAGCAAACAGCATCCGGCATGAAAGGGCAAAGTCACGTGACAGGATCGAGAAGATCTTTCTGGCGCATGATGGTGGTCGGCGTGGGGCTTTCCGCCCTCGCATGGATGCCCGCGTCCGGTCTGGCTCAGCAAGATCAGGGCAAAGGCAACGAGGGCAAGTCGGGGGACCAGAAGCAGACTGAGAAAGAGAAGGGCGCTGGCGGCGGCCGATCCGCGCCGCAGGGCTCTCGTCAAGCGCCCCAGCCGAAGGCTGGTGGGCGGCAGCAGGCGCCTCCGCCAAAGGCCCCCGGACGCCAGCAAGCGGCCCCCGGACGGACGGCGCCGCAATCTCCGCCTGCTTCCGGGAAGAACGCGGCGCCCCCTCAGAAGAAGAAGCGCACCGCAGGTGGCAGGACCGCAGCGCAGTCGAAGCAACCGCAGACATCGGGCAGGCCGCAGGCCGGCACCGGGAATCGCAATCCCTATGCGCTCTACCAGACCGCGCCCGCGTCGCAGGGGACTCAACCTAATGCCAAGGGACGAACCGGGAGACGCGCGTCCGGCGCGCCGACGGCCCGCACTCAGACGCCCGCGCAGCAGGGAGCCCGCGTGACGAAGACGCAGCAGCCCGCCATCGCACGGCCCATGCCGGCCCAGAGGCCAAGCAGAGCCTTGGCCGGCCTGCCGCCCGCGGTCCCGACGGCGCCTCCCGGCCCGGTCAGCCGCCAGGCATTGACGCGGAAGGTAGCCACCCCGTCTTTCCGCGGACAGCAGGCTGAGCGCACCGTCCGCACCATCACACCACAGGTGCACCAGCAAGAGGCCACGCGGTTCACCTCCTGGATCAAGAAGCAGAACTCGGCGGCGCCCGCGTTCCGCGGCCGCCCAACACGCGACCTGATCGGCAATCCGATTCCGGCCGGCACGCGGGTGGTCGATGCGGCCGCTCTCACGCAGATCAACATCAACTTCGTGCACATCGAAAACGACTTCGGACCGCCGCGCAACACCTTCATGATCCTCCCGAGGACCACGTTCTACGCCGGCTTCTTCACGCAGAATGACGGCTTCCTCGCGTATCAGCGCTTCGGGCATCACAGCGTCGTGGCTGTGAGCCTCTTCTACCCCTTCTATTTCAGCGATCCCTACTGGCACGCGTTCAGCTATCCCGGCTTCTACCCATCGGTCTACAGCATGTACGGATGGTCGCCCGGCTGGGTCTATCCGGACCGCGTCTACTATCAGCCCGAAGAGTACGTCTACGCCCCCGTCTACCTCCCCGGCGGTCGACTCGATGCCGCGGGTGAAGAGCGCGCCATCAACGACATCCGCCATGCCTGGATCGAGGACGACCCGACCCTGTTCTCGACCCACCTGACTCAGCAGATCGACGTCCGCATCTACTTCAGCGGCGAGTACTCGTATTCGAGCGCCATGAACGACTACAACGCCATGACCGCCGACACCATGAGCACCAACCGGACGACCGCGATGGACTTCCAGGACCCCGTGTGGATATCGAGCCGCGAAGTCTTCTACACCGGTCGTCAGGTCTTCCAGGACCCCGACGGCGATGAGCATACGCTGTACGTCTCCTACCGTCTCCGCAAGCTCGGACCGGAATGGTACATCGTCGCCTTCGGAAGCTCCCCCGACCCCATCCAGAGCCACTACACGGACTTCCGAAACAACTAGCATAGGGCCGTACCGCAGGCAGCATAGAGCTGTATCGTCGTGGACGAAGCACGCAGGGGCCGGCCGCCAGCCGACCCCTGCCCCGCGCCAGGCCGCAAGGCTTTCCTTTCCGGAGAGGCGGGGGTAGAATGCGCGGGTGAGCGGAAACGAAATACGGCCGGGATTCGACAGCAAGCTATCGAAGCAACCAGAGTCCACGAGCAAGAGCGCCCCGCGCCCGCACAATCGCTGGACCGGAACCGGCTGATTCTTCATCCTCTCAGGAACAGTGGCTGCAGCGATGGGCGCTGGCACGCTGGGCCGCTGGCCCGTGCTTCTCGCGTGGACGACCGGCTGGGCCATGGTACTCATCGTCATCGGTTTGATCGTGTTGTTCTGGCCTCAGGCCCGTTGATCGTCCGCAGCGGTCAAGGCGCAATACTCCGACCGCGTACCACTCCGCCGTAGCCCCTAGTCGAACCGATCCCGCCGCGTGAACAGCACGATGAGGACGAAGGCGTCGATGAGGAAGCTGGGCGCGGCGAAGACGGCGAATCCGGTGCCCGCGGCGGCCAGTGTGATGAACATGACCAGGGACATGAGCGCCCCCAGCCCGGAGCCGATGATGGCCAGCCAGAAGCCCCACCACTGGAACGTCACGATCCCCCACAGCACCGCGCCCCCGAGGAATGCGCTGAACCAGCGCTGGCCGAGCACGTTGAAGAACACCCCCAGGCCGAGCAGCACCAGCAGCGATGCAAAAACCTTGTCCACCCGGAAGATGTGGCGGATATTCGCCCAGCTCCCGAACTCCTCTTGGCCCGGCGCGGGCGTGACCGGCTCCCGCTCGCGGGGCCGCTCCCATCGAGGTGGCGGAGGAGGCGCGGGCCGGCTCGGGGCAGGAACTCCAGGGGACGGCCTACCACCCGCCGCACCCCCAATCGGGCGCAGCTCACCCGCCACCGGCCGCCTGCAGAGCGGGCACTGCTCCGCCCCCTCTGCCAGCTTCTCACCGCACCACTTGCACACCGCCTGAGGCGGCTGGGCTGAGGACATATCGCCCCTCCGAAGTGCCGGCCGGAACGCGTCTCCGGCGGGAGCATTATACACCACGGGAACGGGGATGGAAGGGCTTTCCTTTCCGGGGCGGCGGGGGTAGAATGCGGGGGGTGAGGGGAACCGGGACCAGTAGCCTATGCGAATAACCGTGGGGCACCTCATCATCGTAGCGTCGGTGGTAGCCGCTGTCATCGTAGCGGCATTTGCCGTTCAGGTGGCCAGCCACCGGCTTGATCAGCGGGACGCCATGGGCTGCGAGGCCAACGTCTACAGCCTCGCGATCGCAATGGAGATGTATGCAGCCGACTATGATGAGCGGTACCCGCCGGCCGATCGCTGGGTCGACCTTACGCTTCAGGATTTTGTGAAGACCCCAGGCTCTTATCGTTGCCCCCGGGATCGCTCGACGGCACGCTCCAGCTATGGGATGAACTCGGCCATCAGCGGAATGCAGATGATGTCCGTGCCGGATGATGTAGTGCGCCTATACGAAACCGCGCACCCCGGGGACAATCCGTACGGTAGCCCAGACGACATGCCACTCCCACCCCGTCATCTAGGCGGCAACCTGACCTGTCGCCGGTGGCCGAACATCAAGCAGGACCATGCCACACCCACGTGGGGGCCATTCGGTCCGCGTTGATCTGCGTCCCTCAACGCCCCTCCCCTACTCCGGCTGCCGTATCCCGAAGATGGTCGAGATGAGCGCGAACGC
>JBEKKD010000026.1:0-17500 GCA_050010895.1 Armatimonadota bacterium | reverse complement strand
AATCATGCCGTTGGGCTGAACGATCACCGACTCCAGCTCAGCCTGCGTCTCGGCGAACATGCCCAGCTTGTTGAGCCCGATCAGAACGCTGCTCTGATCGAGGATACGCATGACGACCTTCTCACCGAACACGGTGGGAAGGCTCGAAACGCGGAGGTCGTAATCCTTCCCCTCGTGGCGAACGTGGATGCGTCCGTCCTGGGGGAGCCGCCGCTCGGCGATGTTCATGTCTCCCATGATCTTGATACGGGAGACGAGCGGGGCATGCACGTACTTCGGGACCTGCATCACTTCGTGGAGCACGCCGTCAATCCGGTATCGGATACGCACGCCGCGGCGGTCGGGCTCGATGTGGATATCTGAGGCACGGTCTTTGATCGCCTGTTGGATGACGACGTTCACTACCCGGATGATGGGCGCTTCGTCTTCCAGCGCCGCTCCCCGGTCCACGTCCTCATCGGTGCCACCGCCGCTCAGATCCATGTCGTCCGCCAGCATCCCTGCTGCGGTTCCGCCGTCCAGAGCCTGGAGCGCGGTGTTCAAGGTCTCCTGGGTCGCCCCGTTGTCCGCGCCTCGCAGCAGCGCTCCGATGTCATCGGGCGCGGCGAGCATCGGGTCGATCTCGTACCCCGTAATGAGCCGAATGTCGTCAAGAGCGAAGACATTCGTGGGGTCGGCCATGGCCACAGTGAGGCGATTGCCGCTCCGGCGGATGGGCACGGCGTTGTACCGCTGCACAACGCTCTGCGGGATCGCCTTAGCGACGTCCTCATCTACGCTGGTTCGGTCCAACTCAAGGAACGGAATCCCAAGCTGCTCGGCGTGCCCTCGAAGCACGTCCTTCTCGGTCACAAACCCCAATTCCACCAGGATACGCCCGAGCTGCTCGGTTGTGTTCTTCTGGACCTTGAGGGCTTCGTCCAGCTGCTCTTGGCTGATCAGACCCCTCTCCAGAAGGATCTGACCAATCGGTTTCTTCGGTCCCCGTGGCGTCGCCATGCGACTGTCCTCCAGTTACACCAGTGCTGGGTGAACTGGGATGAAGGTATAGATGATGCGAGTCTGGGCACCCACAGGACCTGGCCTGATTATACCACACATCACGCCCGCCGCAACTCCCTTCGGCCGCCTGTCCGCCGATGCCGCGCCCGGTGAGCCAGCAGGCCACAGCCCGCCCACCTGTACCGCGCACCACTGCGCTGTACGGCGCCGGACCAGGGCCGCTTCACCCCATCGGCTCTTCGGCTGCGGTGCCCAGGATGAACTCCGCCGTGACTGTCAACTCCGCGGCGCCTGAGAAGCGTCGCCCAAGCCGCCTCCACCAGACGATAGTACGCCCTTCGGATGCGGAAAAGCTCCGTGCGGTTCCCACAGGAGAGGGAAAAAGACTCCGCCACACCCACTACCGACGTTCGCCCAACAAAGTAACATCGGGCGAACGTCTTCTTTCAGGTATTCGCTGGTCCTCTGACGACTTTCGCCCTTACTTCTTTGGGCGAAAGTCATTAGGGATGGCGTAACCGCGGGACTCGCCATCCCCGCGGCGTGCAAGCAATACACCGCCTGCGCCCTACAGCCGACGAGCGAATCACTCATTCCATCGGACGCTGCAGGATTCCTCTTTCCCTCCGACGCCATAACGATCGCGGATATTATACCACACACGTGTAACGAAAACGACCCGGCGCCAACCTATTTCGCCGGCGTCCTGCTCTCGGTATTCGTCCCGCCGATGCCGAACACGGGACGAGTGCGGGCCCACTTGGTCCGCAGCGGCCGCTCGATGAGCCGGATCAGTCGCGTATGAGGAGCTTCTCGCGGGCCGAGCGGTGGAACCAGTATGGTGACGAGGCCCAGCCTGCTCGCGCCGACGATGTCTGTGAAGACCTGATCGCCGATGACGCAGGTCGATCGCGGATCGGTGCCGAGGGCCTCCATGCCTTTCCGGAAAGCGCGCGGAAGCGGCTTCCCGGCGCGCAGGACGGCCCCTATCCCAAGCTCCGCGGCGACCCGCATCACGCGCTCCCCGCGGAGAGCGTTGCTGACCAGGCAGAAGCGAAGCCCGCGCTCCTTCGCCGCGGCCACCCACGCTCGCGCCTCCGGCCTCAGCCAGCTCTCGTTCCAGTCCACAATGGTGTTGTCGAGATCCAGGATGACGCCTTTGATGCCGATCCGCAGCAGCGTGTCGGCGTCCACGGACCAGAGGGATTCGGCCAGGAATGTCGGCGGCGTCACGGGAGAACGCACCCCTGGCGCAGCCCCTGTGCCGAACGCGCGCGGCAGGTCACCGCGAGCGCCACTTGCCGTCGCCCACGCTGCCGCCCAGCATGAGCAGCCGCGTCGCGCGCTCGGCCGCGGCCTGGAGGAGTTCGCTCGCCTTACTCATCGCCTGCTGCTCGTCGATCGGCCCCGGCGCGATAGGCATCACCGCGTGGATACCGCGCCTGGCCAGCTTCGCCGGCTCCTCTTCCAGGCTGCCGGTGAATGCCACCACCGGCACACCGTGCTTCTCCGCGAGCAGCGCAACGCCGCTGATCGCCTTCCCGAACTAGATCTGGCGGTCGATCTTCCCTTCACCCGTGAAGATGACGTCGGCGGCCTCCAGGTAGCTCTCGAAATCCATGATCTGCAGCACCAAGCTCGCGCCTGAGCGAATCTGGGCATTGCAGAAGGCGATCATCCCTGCGCCGAGGCCCCCTGCTGCGCCGGCTCCGGCGGCCTCGCGTACATCGGCGTGGAGATCGCGCTCGACCACGCCCGCGTAGTGCGCCAGCGCCCTGTCGAGCAGAGGTACCATCTGCGAGGTCGCGCCCTTCTGCGGCCCGTAGATCGCCGAAGCCCCCTCGGGCCCGCACAGCGGGTTCGTGACATCCGAAGCGGCCCAGATGGTGGTGCGGGCGATGCGCGGGTCAACGCCTGAGACGTCTATCCGATCCAGGCTCATCAGCGCCGCGCCCCCGCGGCCGATCTCGCTGCCGTCGGCCTTCAGCAGCCGTGCCCCGAGCGCCTGCGCCATCCCCGCGCCCCCATCGTTTGTGGCGCTTCCGCCCAGGCCCACGATCAGGCGAGTGCACCCTTCGTCGAGCGCGGCCACTATCAGCTCCCCTACCCCGTAGGTGGTGGCGAGCAGGGGGCTGCGTTCGGCTGGGGGGACCAGCGTGAGGCCTGCGGCCTGCGCCATCTCGACCACACCGGTCACGTCGTCGCCCAGCACGCCGAGGGTCGCCTCCACAGGCGTGCCCATTGGGCCGGTCACTCGCCTCTTGACGAAGCGCCCACTGGTGGCCAGCACCAGTGCCTCGGCCGTGCCCTCGCCACCGTCGGCGAGTGGGAAGGCGACGATCTCCGCCTCCGGGAGGGCCTCGCGGATTCCCTGGGTCATCGCGTCCGCGGCCTCCATAGCCGTGAGGCTGCCCTTGAAGCTGTCAGGTGCAACGATAATGTTCATCGACCGGTGATGTCCTCGCTGTGCGGCGCCATGGCGGCGCCGCGCTTAACACTTCGCTCGAACCGATGCCAAAGATGTTCATACCGCAAATGAGGCGCGCGCGCAATAGCCGCGCGATAATAGGGACACGCTACCGCCGCAGCGCCGCGGCCAGCCACAGGGCCAGGGTGAGCGCCAGGCTCACCAGAACCGACGTGGCGAGCGGGAAGATGAATGTGAAGCCGGGACGGGAGATGACGATGTCGCCGGGCAGCAGCCGGCCGCCGCGAGCGCCGACCGCGCCCAGGAGCAGGCCGAGCGCCGCGATCAGAACGCCCATCCCGACCAGGCCCAGCCCAAACCAGACCAGCATGCGGTCCATTCAGCTTCTCCGCCTCACGCAGCCGAGCCCAGCAGCTTTCGTGCCTGCCGGTCGCTGCGCCGTCGAGCGCGCTCCAGGCTGCTGAACAGGCATCCGCAGTAGTTCTGCTGATAGAGGCCCAGCTCCCGCGCCCATTCGCGACTCTCTGCGAACCGCTCCCTGAGGTCTGCGAATCGGAAGACCAGTCCGACACGTTCGGCTACCGACCGGCCGATCTCCTGAATGGCGGCTATGTCTTGATACGGGCTGATGAGCAGCGTGGTGGAGAATGCGTCGAAACCCCGGGCGGCGGCCTCCCTGGCAGTTGCTCTGAGCCGGAATCGGTAGCAGGCGCGGCAGCGCTCCGATTCGGGATGGGCGGCGAGTTCCAGGAGGAATCGGCGGAAGTCGAGTTCCGGGCCGGAGCGGAGCAGCGGAAGCCGGATCGCGCTTGCGGCCTTCTCGAACCATGTCTCCCGCAGCCGCAGCTCATCCGCGGGATGGATGTTCGGGTTGAAGAACCACCCCGTCACCTCGTCACCCGAGGACCGGAAATGGTCGACAGTGACGGTTGAGCAGGGACCGCAGCAGCAGTGCAGCAGAAGGCTCATCGGTACGTCCCCAGTTGGCAGCCGGCACTACCCGCCGAGCGCCGGACCGTTTCCGCTCGCTCCGCCCGCACTCCCACTCAGATCGGATGCCAACCCCTGCGCCTGAGACCGCGCTTTGTGGAACGCGTCGCGAAGCAGATCGGAGCGGTGCTTTCGGTCCGGATCGTGCGTCTGGAAGTACATCAATGCCTCGAAATCCGACTGGTTCAGGAGGTTATACGCCAGCACCCGGTATCGGTGCGCCGGGTCGAGTTTTGCCGACACCTTCATCCGCTCCGCGAGCGTGGCAAGCTTATCCGACTGGTCATGCAGGCTTTCAAGCTCGGAGTTCAGCGCGTCACCCGTCAGCTCGCGCACCGTCATCGCCGCGATCTCGCCCACCCGCTTCGCGATCGCCTCGCCGCCCTTGTCCAGGTCAGCCGCGAGCGCCAGGTAGTCCTGATCGGCGTACGCGGGGCGATCAGGCGTCTGGTAGGCCGCCAGGGCCTGGAGACCTTGGGGGAAATAGCCGGCCGACAGATAAGCGCGAGCCGCCTGAAGGCCGGCACCTCCAGACTGGACGTCAGCAAACCGGATGCCGTCATCGCGCAGACCCGCCAGAATCCTCGGCAGGGACTCATTGAGGCCAGGAGATCGGATCCACCGGGACCCGCCCATTCCCTCTGCTATACCGGCATTCTCGACAGTCGGCTCGTACAGGTGCAGCACCGTCAGAAGCTTCTTATAGTACGTCTCGGAACGTGCGGAGTCGCCTTCGGCCCTTACTGTTCTGGCCATGCCTTCCAGCGCAGACACATTCTCGGGCTCCGAGTCCAAAACATGCCCGAACGCGGCTTCCGCTTGCTCCGGTTCTCGGGCAGACAATGCCGCGCTCCCCGCCTTGAGCAGCACGTCTTTGTCGCCCACTCTCAGCTCAGAGAGCCGCTTGAGCAGCGGCAGCGCCTCGGTCGCGCGACCGCGCGCAATCGCGGCATCCGCGGCCGCGGAGAGGTAGTCGGGATTGTCGGGCTGGCCGGCGAGCGCGTCCGCGAATTCCGTCGCCGCTTCCGGGTAACGGCCGGCGGCCATCGCCTTCTCTCCGTCGGCGAACCGCTCGGGGGCGCCCGTGCGGCGGCCAGCGTCGTCTGCGCCTGCTTCCGCCCAGATCTCGCTGGTGAGCTTCGCGGCGAGGTCGCGCGAGAGCGTCTGCGCCAGTTCATCGCGGCTCGCGCCGCCCGCGCTCTTCGTTCCCACAGGCGCAGTCACTGTCACCGTCGCCTGCTTGTGCGATACCGCGCCGGCCAGATCAGCCTGCAGCACCGTTTCGGACTCGCGCTCGGTCACGTCTGCTGTCAGCGCAGCGTCACAGCCTGTCCGGATGGCTATGCCGTAGCGCGCAGCATGCACTCGGTCGCCGGTCAGATCGTCCGGGCTCAGCCACCCCTCCGAGATGCCGAGCTGGTACTCAGGCGATCCCGACGCCATCACAGTCACCGCGAACCCCGCCTTCTCCAGCGCGTCGGGCAGAGACCGGGCCAGCGCTTCCGCGAGCGACGCGCTCATCCAATGACTACTGACGGGAAGGACGAGGACGGACCGCTTCGCGGCGGGTTCCGAGTGCGCGCAGGAGGCCGCAAGCGCGAACGCCAGCGCCACCAGCATCAGCAGGAACAGCGACCGGAGCGCGCGGCCGCAGCGGCCAGAAGACGCTGTACGGGGACTACTTGGCTTCCAGCGCTCTGAGCGCGGACTCGCAGGTGCGTACACCATGCCGGGCGGCCTCCACGTTATGCGACCGACTCACGTCGGCCTGGTATTCACTGAGCGCGCGTTGGTACTGCTGCGTCGCCTGCGAGCGGTCTCCGGCCTCGGTGTAGACCCAGGCCAGCTCTTCCCGGGCGGCCGGGGTGGAGTTCTGAGACAGATAGGTCTGGTAGGCGTCGATCGATCGCTGGTAATCGCCCTGGAAGTAGTAGTTCCGTCCCGTGTCCGGGGAGATGCGGTTGGCATAGGACGCGCCCGGCGTCGGCCGCCATGCCGGTGAACCCATCGTCGGGGTAGCTGCGCCATAGACAGGCACCGCGCCCACAAATGGACCCGCCGGCATCTGCGCCAGACGCCTCGGCGCCGCCGAACGCTGCGCGGCCGTGGCCGGGACCATGTACGTGCCCGGGGCGACCCATTGGGCGCCGCCACCCTGGTAGCCGCCGTAGCGCTGCGCGTTCTGCCTGGGCTGGGCCACAAATGCGCGCGGCTGTGGCACATTCGGCATGTTGAAGCGCGGCGTGGCGCTGAAGTACTGGCTGCCGGGGCTGGGGATGTACGTGTTGGTCTGCGCCGGCGCAGCCGCCTCTTGAGGCCCCTGCTGCGCTGCCGCCGTCACCCGCGGTTCACCTGCGGGCTGGGCCCGCGGCGGCTGCTGGAGCGTCATGATGATCGCGCCGACAAGCACCAGCGCGACCACTGTGGCGAAGCTGGTCACTGCGATGCGGGCGGTGCGAGGCGAAATCCCGCCTGCGGCCTCCCGCGCCGCAGGAACACCCATGAGTTCGTTCAGCCGGCGCCGCTCGACCGTGCTGCCGGGACTGAGCGTGAGCACCTGCTCGTAGGACCGGATGGCATTCTCGCGGTCACCCTGGCGCTCGTAGAGCGTGCCGAGCAGGGAATGCGCGGAAGTCGAATTGGGGTTGATGGCGACGGCCTGCTGGCAGGTCTGAATGGCCGCCAAGACGCGGCCTTCTTCGCTGAGGCGAAACGCCTCTTCCAGCAGGCGCCGCGCTCGCTCCTCGGCCGTCAAGCCTTGAGGGGCAGCGCTTGCAGCGCTGCGCCCGACGAGCGCTTCGCCGCAGGCGCGACAGAACCGACTCCGATCCGGGCTATCCGTACCGCATTTCGGGCAGCGAATCACCTGGCGCCTCCTACCGCACCAACACTGGCATCGGAAGCCGACGCCTCTGTGCTACCATTATTACTATACCAAATATAACTATACCAAAGCTCAGGGGATAACTTTGTTCAGTGGATACTCGACGATGCCCTCAGCGCCCGCCCGGCGGAGCTCCGGGATCAGGTCGCGGGCCGCTTTTTCGTCGAGAACCGTCTCCACTGCCACCCAGTCCTGGTTGTGGAGCGGCGAGATGGTCGGCTGGCGCAGCGCAGGCAGCAGCGCGAGCACTCCGTCGAGACCGGCTCGCGCCACGTTCATCTTCAGCCCGACCTTCTGCTCGCCCAACAGCGCCCCCTGGAGCAGCATGGACAGGGTCTCGATCTTGCCGCGTTTCCAGGGGTCGCCCCAGGCCGTCCGATTCGCGATCAGCTTCGTATTGGTTTCCAGCACCGTATCGAGGATGCGGAGGTTATTTGCTCGCAGCGAGTCGCCAGTCTCGGTGAGCTCACAGATAGCGTCGACCAGTTCCGGCACCTTCACCTCAGTAGCGCCCCAGGAGAACTCCACGTCGGCGGTGACGCCGCGCTCCCCCAGGTACTTCCGCGTCACATTCACGACTTCGGTGGCGATCCGCTTCCCCTGGAGATCCTGGGGCGAGCGAATAGCGCTGTCGCTGGCAACGGCGAGCACCCAGCGGGCGGCCTGGTTGGTGGCCTTCGAGTACACCAGATCGCACACGCTTTCCACGTCGGCCTCTGTCTCGATCACCCAATCCCAGCCCGAGAGGCCCGCGTCGAGTGCGCCCGATGTGACATAGCGCGGGATCTCCTGTGCGCGCATCAGCACAGCCTCGATCTCGGGGTCGTCGATCTTTGGATAATACGAGCGCGAGCTCGCGCTTACATGATAGCCGGCCCGAGCAAAAAGCTCAAACGTGGCTTGCTGCAGACTCCCTTTGGGCAGGCCGAGACGGAGCACCAACGTGAACCTCCGAGCGCGCGATTATGCGATGGATTGAGTATATCCGCGCCCACAGGCAGCGTCAAGGAGCGACGCGCGCGGGCCTCAGCCGACTGAGGCCCTATGGAGCAGCGCGAACTTCGCGTGCCCATACGACGTCTAAGCCTCAAGCGTCTGCGCGGAGAGATCGCGTGCCGTTCTGCCCAAAGTGCACGTTCGAATACATCCCGAGCGTTACCCACTGCCCCGAGTGCGGCGAGCGGCTCGTGGAGGCCCTGCCGTCTGAACACCAGGACTCGGTGGACGAGGCGGGATTCGAGCAGGTGCTGCTCTGCAGAATCGCGGGGGAGCCGCACGCCTCGCTGCTGCGAGGTGCGCTCACCGCGGCGGGCATACCGAGCCGAGCGCTCGCTGAGGTCTCGACCGCTTGGGGTATCGCAGGGCTCGGATCGCGGGTCAACGCGGCGATCCGGATCTACGTCAATAAGCGCGATCTGCCGCGCGCAGCCGCCGTCTACCGCGATCACGAGGCGAGACGGGAGTCGTAGCCCTCTGCGCGTGCGCTCAGAGGACTCCGTCCACCTGCTCGCGGTGGATCGCCTGAGGTGTCTTGGTGCGCTCGATCAATTGGTGCAGCAGCCACGGGCGACCAGCGGCGCGCAGCGCGAGCGCGGCCCCGTAGAGCGCCAGCATCGCCGCGAGCGGCCCGTAAGCCAGAATGAGAGCGCCAACCAGCAGATGCATGCCCATGCCTCGTGCCTCCGAACCCGTTTCATGGTACGTCTTTCTTGGGTGATTTTCAAGCCGGGCGACAGACCCAAGAGGATGCTTGGTCGCTCGTGCAGAACAGTTGTTTGTCACCTTTTGGATTGGGGGAGATCCAGATGGATATTGCCGCGTATGTCGCCGATGCCGAAGAGTTCGTCTCGCGCCTCACCGCCGAGTACTACCGCCACGGCGCCGGTCTGAAGGAGGACCTCGACCTCAGCAGGATCTATGAGGAGCATCGGGCGCTGTTCGCTCCCGGCGCTGTCGCGTCACTGGTAGATGACCGATCGACTCCGGAGCGCCGCATGCTTGCCGAGTTTGCAGCCTTCGGCTGGATCGAGAACGAGCTGCGCGGGATCACGGACCAGATCGGGACGGCGGAGGCGCGGTCCACCGTGGCGTGGGACGGAAAAGCCCTGCCGTGGCGCCAGGCGAGCATCGCCATCGCGGACGAGCAGGACCGCATCCGCCGCCAGGACCTGGAACAGCGGACTGCCGAGACGACCGCCCAGTCGAACCCCCAGCGCGAGGTACGCCTGCGACGCTCGCACGACCTGGCGGCCGGCCTGGGGTTTCCCGACTACGTGGCACTATGCGAGCAGCTCGGGCAGCTCGATCTTGCCGCGCTGAATGCGGAGATGCAGAGGCTGCTGGCGGGGACAGAAGCCCCATACGTCGAGGAGATGACGCGGCGGCTCAGCGATGCCGGCATCCCGGCCGCCGACGCAACGACCGCCGACTGGGCGCTCCTGCGCCGCGGGCACGAGTTCGACGCCATCTTTCCGAAAGACAAGCTGCTCGCCGCGCTCGAACGGACCATGCTCGGGATCGGCATCGACATCGGGAGGCAGCAGAACCTGAGGCTCGACGTAGAGGACCGCCCCCTCAAGTCACCCAGGGCGTTCTGCGCCCCGATCCGGGTTCCACACGAAGTGTGGCTGGTGATCCGGCCTCGGGGCGGCCACGATGACTATAACTCCATCATGCACGAGGCCGGCCACGCCGAGCATTTTGCCCACACGCGGCCCGACGCGCCGTTCGCGTTCCGCTATCTCGGTGACAACTCCGTCACGGAAGCCTATGCGTTCCTCTTCGCGAACCTGATTCACAACCCGATCTGGCTTCAGGATATGCTCGGCGCCGAGGATTTCTCAGCATACCTGTCGCTGGCGCATTTCGCCGAGATCTACATGCTGCGCAGGTACGCGGCGAAGCTCGGATATGAGCTGGAGTTGCAGAGATCGGATGAGCCGGCACGATTCCCGCAGCGATATGCCGAGGTGCTCGGCGCCGCGCTGCACGTGCGGGTGCGCCCGGAGAACTTCCTGTATGATCTCGATGACGCGTTCTACTGCGCCCGATATTTGCGCGCGTGGATCGCCGAGGTCCAGCTTCGCAGGCGGCTCCAGCGGGAGTTCGGCCGCAGGTGGTACGCGAGCGCCGAGGCCGGCGAATACCTTCGCAGCCTGTGGAGCTTGGGCCAGCAGTTCAGCGCTGAAGAGATGGCGGCGCGGCTGGGATACGAGGGGCTGGAGGTGGAGGGGGTGGTGAAGGAGCTGCTCAGCCAACCCGGAACGTAGCGGTGCTTCTGGCACAAGAGCGGCCTGACCCAGCGCAAGCGTCTTGCGTCGTGGCCAGCAGGCCGGGAGGAGACGGAACGGTGGGCCCCTCGGAGGCGTACTACCTCAAGCTACTGTACGAGATGCGAGATGCTGCCATTGCCAGCTACGACCTGGAGATGAAGCGGCTGGGTTGGGCCATCACCAAGTCGCAGATACTGTTTGCTGTTCTAGGGTTTGCCATTGCGCTGCTCGTCCCCAGGCTAGACGCAATGTGCGATGGCCCCCTGAATGGCAAACTGCTGTGGCTTCACTGGATAGCCTTTGCATTACTCATGGTAGGCGGCGTACTGTGGCTGTGGGCCTTCGGTCTAGTGACTTCAGCTATGACCACGATGAAAGAGCCGCTTCGTGTGGGACCGCCGGATCCCCTGAAGATGCACGACGAGCTTTACGCGGCCGACAACGAGAAGCTATTGGTCAGCTCCGTGGCACTGAGCTACAACGCAAGCGCAGACAGAAATGCTCGGATAAGCGACCAGAAGACGCGCAAGCTCACCCGGGCGTTTGTGTTCGTGTTTGTGGGCCTCCTGGCTGTGTTTTGTGGTACAATGCTCTACGCAGTCGAACGGATCATGGCACGGCCGCCTCACGTGGCCGAGAATGTGGCTCGTGCTGTGCAGGCTGGCAGTCGCAGTGGCGAAAAAACAATACTCGCTAATCCCCGACATGGGAGTACCAAGATGACCGAAGGTAACAAGGACAAAGACACTACGGCGACTCCCACATCGCAGGACAAAAAACCGGTAGCACCTAAGCCTCCTGGGATGGTGCTTCCGCTGAAGGTGTTCAGCGAGAACGCTGAGAACGCCGGGAACGCCCAGAAACGCGAAAAGACAAGTGAAGAGTAGATGTGCCGAACCGGAGGTCGGCACTAAAGATGTTTGCGTTCGAAGTTGGACGCAAACATCACGTTTGGCGGCAGAAACTCCGTCTGGGGGCTTACTCCGCCGTGTACGGCCCAAACCTTGATCGCGATGATGTTTAGACGCAGATGAACGCGGATGAACGCAGACCGCGGGCTGAGCCTCCCGGTCTATCAGCTCGACGGACGAAGATACGCCCCGAGGAACGCGAGCACTCGCTCGAATGCCTGGCTCGCAGCTTCGTCTTGGGCCCAGTCGAACCCGTGTCCGCCGTCAGGAATGGTGATCAGTTCGTGCTCCACTCCCGCGGAGGCGAGCGCGCGAGCCATCGCCACCGATAGTTCGTAGGGCACGTCCGTGTCCTGGTCGCCGTGGAGCAGCAGCGTCGGCGGATACACGGAGTCGACGTTCTGATCCGGACAATAGGCACGGAAGAACCCGGGGTCGGCGCTTGGATCGCGGCCGCTGACTTCCTTCGGCCACAGCCCCCGCTGCCGGCAGTAGAGGTAGAAACGCCCCCGGTTCTCCCCTCCGCCTTCGGAGAGCGGGCTCGCGCCGACCGCGGAGCGGGCCTCTGCTTCAGAAACCGCCGGCTGCCGGCAGTAGAACGGGCTCGGCTCGCTGTACCAGGGGCCGACAAGATCGCCATACCCGTAGAATGAGACCAGCGCCTGCGGTCGCGGATCGGTACAGAAGCCGCTCATCAGAGTCAGGTAGCCGCCTGCAGAGTGCCCGACGACGCCGATGCGCCTCGCATCGGCGTTGAACAGCGATGGCCCCGATTCCCGCACCCAGTGGAACGCGTCGCGGATATCATCGATGATCTCAGGCAGCTTCGTCTCGGGCGCGAGGCGGTAATCCGCAGAGACGACGGTGTAGCCGGCCGCGAGATAGCGTTCCTGCTGATGCCCCCGAACGTCGCGCCGTCCGCCCATGATGAGCGCGCCGCCGTGGATCCACAGCAGCGCGGGGCGCGGGCCGCCGGCGGCCGGGAGATATACGTCCGCCTTGATATCACAGCCGCCGGCCCGCTTATAGGTGTATGTCAGCGGAGCAGCGCTCACCGCTTGCCGGCCTCCTCGGCCACGGGCGCTGCATCCAGCGGCTCTTCCGTCTCGTCACTCGGCCTCGGCGCCGGCAGCGGCTGCGCGTACTCATCTGCGTCGCGCAGCCGGATGCCGATCAGCTTGCTCGTGCCGGGCGACTCCATGGTCACGCCATAGAGGATGTCGGCGGCCTCCATGGTGCCCTTATTGTGCGTGATGATGATGAACTGCGACTCGCGCGCGAACTCACGCAAGACGTCGCAATAGCGCCCCACGTTCGAGTCGTCGAGCGGCGCGTCCACTTCGTCGAGGATCACGAATGGCGACGGCTTTACCTTCAGCAGCGCGAACAGGATCGCGGCCGCGGTGAGCGCGCGCTCGCCGCCGGAGAGCTGCAGCAGATCGCGCGTCTTCTTGCCGGGGACAGTCACAGTGACATCCACGCCGCACTCCAGCACGTTTTCTCCGCCGCTGAGAGTGAGATCGGCGTGGCCGCCGCCGAACAAACGCACGAAGAACGTTCGGAACTCGCGCTGCAGCGCCTCGAAGGCGGCGAGGAAGCGCCCTGTCGCCTCCTGATCGATCTTGATGATGGCCTGCTGGAGGTCTTCGCGCGCGGCCTCGAGGTCGGCCCGCTGGACGCCGAGGAATTCGACCCGCTCTTTCACCCGGTCGTACTCCTCGATGGCCCCGAGGTTCACCTCGCCGAGCCCGTCCATGCGCTTCTGAAGCTCGGACACCTTCTCTTTGGCGGCGGCCCGGCTCTCGATCGGCCCCGCCTTCTGCTCCGCCTGCTCCAGCGACAGCCGGTACTCCTCGAGCAGCGTTCGCTCGGCGAAGTTGATCTCGCTGTCGAGCTGCGTCGTGCGAAGCTGGGAGCGGTGCAGCCGATGCTGCATTGCCTCGGAATCGTCCCGGTTTTTCGCGGCTGCTTCCAGGTTCGCGGCGATCCGATCGAGGATCTGCTGGCGTTCGGCCTGCGCTCGGGCCAGCTCCTGCTCGGAGTGCTGATGGCTCTGGCGCATCCGCTCGCATTCGGCCTGTGCGTCCGCGAGGCCGGCTTCGGTCTGCTCCAGCGACTGCGCCAGCCGCTCGATCAGCCCGCGCTTGTCCTGCATGCCACTGCTGAGGGCCTCGCGGCTCTCCCGCACCTTCTCCATGCGCGCGTCGAGCGCGCGCAGATCGCCCTCGATTGCGGTAAGGTCGACGCGCATCTCCGACGTGGCGGAGCTCAACTCCTCTCGCGCGTCCCGGCCTGCCCGCACCGCGCCCTCGAACTCCGACATTGCGGACTCGGTGGCGCGCTGGCGCTCCTCCAGCTCCCGGACGAGAGCCTCCGCCGCGATCCGTTCCTGCTCGATCTGCGCGACTTCATCCTCCAGCGCGACTTGCTCGGACGACAGCGACTCATCGCGCTCGGTCTCCAGGCGGACGCTCTCCGCCAGCACCTCGGCCGTGCGCTCCGCTTCGCCGAGGCTCGACAGCAGGCCCTCGATCTCGCTCTGGCGCGCCTCTGCGCTCATGCGCGCGGCATCCACGCGCTGCTGCGCGAGGCGCACGTCTGCAGCGACATTCTCGAGGGACGCTTCGAGTTTGCTCTGCTCCACCCGCAGCTCCTCGATCTCGCGCTCGCGACCGATGAGCTGCGGGCCGGTCGGCCTGCTGCCGCCGGTGATCGCCC
Source organism: Armatimonadota bacterium (assembly GCA_050010895.1). Taxonomy (GTDB): domain Bacteria; phylum Armatimonadota; class Hebobacteria; order Hebobacterales; family Hebobacteraceae; genus JBEKKD01. Next base: position 3,295 of record JBEKKD010000026.1, on the reverse strand, counting down.
CCCAGGGGCGGATGACGTCGCCGTCAGCGGTCACGATCGCGCGCCATCCCTGATGCGCGCGGCTGAGGGCGAGCGCGGCGTCGAGCGTATCGGCGATGGCGACGCGGCCGAGCAGGTGCTCGACGATCGGCTTCGCCTCGGGGCGGAACGAGATCAGATCGGCGGCGATGCCCATGCATCCGGCCGCGCCCGCCATCGCCGTCAGCGAATCCGGCCGCGGCTGGGGGCGCATGCTCGACAGAGGAAGGAAGGTGGCGCGGCCCGCTCTGGTCTCTTTCAGGAACGCGATGGCGACCGCCGCTTCGCCCTGCCCGGGCACCACGAGATCGCCTGCGGCCGGCCCCAGCGCCGCCTCGATCGCGGACTCCAGTTCCTTCGGCACGCGCAGCAGCTCGGCGACAGTCCTGTATTTCCCCGCCAGGCGGCCGGCGTCGGCCGCGTTCAGGACCGCTCTCACCCCCGCGCGCAGTCCCTCCCGCGACTTCTCCATTTCTTCCAACGCGTGATGTCGAGAGCGCGCGCCGGAGAGGCGCTCCCGCAGGCGCAGTTCCTCTTTGTTGAGGTCGGCGATGACGGCCGCCGACGCGTCCATCTCCGACTGCAGTGAGTAAACTTCGGCCTGCAGCCTTTCCCGCTGATCGCGCAGCTCGGCTGCCGACCGCGCGGCTTCGGCGGCGCGACCTTCGGCGTCGGCGCGCCGCGTGCCGATCTCGGCGCGCTGCTCGGCCAGCCGCGCGATGCGCGCCCGCGCTACCTGCAGCAGCGACTCGCACTGCACCTGCTGGTTTCGCGCGTCGGCCAGCTCGCGCAGAACGTCCAGGTGGTCTGCGCGCTGGCGGTCGGCGGAATCGCCGGCATTCCGCAGCGAGCTCGACTCCTCGCGCAGCCTGCTCTCCCGCGCGGCGATGTCGGCGCGAAGCTGGCTGGCCCTGTCCGCCAACTCGGGCCGGCGCTGCTCGGCCTCGACAAGTTCCGCCTCCGTCGACGCGAGCTGCGCCTCCATCTGCGACAGCTCGTCGCTGACGAGAGCGATCTGTCGGCGCACGTCCTCGATCCGCTGCGTCGTGAGGTTCAGGCGGCCGTCGGCGCGGTCTACTTCCCGAGCGACGCGGCCGACGAGCGCGCGGGTCTCATCCAGCCGCGTCTCGATGATCTGCAACTGCGCGCGCAGCTCGGTTTCCTGAGCCGCCAACTGGTGGCTCAGAGTTCGCGCCGTCTCGATCTCCTTCTCGAGCTCGACCTCTCGGTCGCGCGCCTTGGCCAGGTTCTCCGACAGGGCTTGGTGCTCGTGAACCATCAGGCTGAGTTTGAGATCGAACAGCTCCTTGGAGAGCGTCCGGTATTCCCGCGCCGCTTCCGACTGCTGGGCGAGCGGCGCGAGTTGCGCCTCCAGTTCGTGCAGAATGTCGTTCACGCGCAGCAGATTCGCGCACACTTTGTCGAGCTTGCGGGTCGCCTCGTTCTTGCGCTGCCGGTAGCGCTGGATTCCCGCGGCCTGCTCGAAGATCTCGCGGCGGTCTTCGGAGCGCACCGACAGAATGCGGTCGATCTCGTTCTGGCTGATCACGGAATAGGCGTGCTTGCCGATGCCGGTGTCCAGGAATAACTCGTGGATGTCGCGCAGCCGGCAGGGGACCCGATTGATGAAGTACTCGCCCTCGCCGGTGCGGAAGACGCGCCGCGTCACCGTGATCTCGGAGAAGTCGAACGGCAGTGACCCGTCGGTATTGTCGAGGGTGATCGAGACTTCGCCGACGCCCGCGCGGCGGCGGCTCTCGGAGCCGGCGAAAATGACGTCGTGCGAGTGGGCCGAGCGCACGGACTTCAGGCTCTGCTCGCCGAGGCACCAGACGATGGAGTCGGAGATGTTGCTCTTCCCGCTCCCATTGGGACCGACGATGATGGTGATGCCGGGGCCAAAGTGAAGGGCAGTCCGGTCGGCGAAGGTCTTGAATCCGGACAGCTCGAGGTGCTTCAGGTACACGTCCAGCCCCTTTCCGCGATGAATGCTGCGACTATTGCCACGATGTCTGGTGCGATTGCGACGGACATGGACGCGCCCGCCTCAAGAGACAGCGCCCGCTATTATAGCAGTAATTCCTCATAAGTGGATGGGTGCATTACGAAGAGTCGAGGAGTCGAAGAGTCGGAGGGAAGCACTCCGCAGGCGGGACGCCTCGTGCCATGGTCTGGAGGTTCCAAGGGCTGGGAGGCCGCAGGACCTGCGGCCATCGCGCTTGAAACAGGAGTCACCTCAACCAGGGAGCGGGTGCTGTGGCGACTCTATCCATTGGAGTGATGGTCGGACGCGGGAATCGGGAGAGCTTCGACCATGTGCGGGAACTCGGGGCGACGAGCTGTCAACTGTCCGTGTCAGGGCGCGGGGATTTCACCGAGAAGCAGGCGGAACAGACGAGAAAGGACGCCGACGCAGCCGGCATCACCATCACCTCGACCTGGTGCGGCCTCTCGGGGCCGGCCGTCTGGAACTTCGCGGACGGCCCCTCGACCATCGGGCTGGTTCCGCCGCAGTACCGCGAGACGCGAACAGCGGAGCTGAAGCGCGGCGCGCAGGCCACGCACTGGCTCGGCGTACCGAACATGATCACGCATGTCGGCTTCCTGCCGCCCGATCCGAAGAACCCGGACTACCTCGGAACGGTGGCGGCGCTGAAGCAGGTGACGGACGCCTGTGGCGAGCACGGAGTCTGCTTCTGCTTCGAGACGGGTCAGGAGACGCCGGTCGTCCTGCTGCGCTGCATGCAGGACATCGGTCGCCCCAACCTGGGTGTGAATCTCGATCCGGCGAATCTACTGATGTACGGCAACGCCAATCCCGTGGACGCGCTCGACATCCTCGGGCGGTACATCAAGGACGTGCATGCCAAGGATGGCGATTACCCCACCAACGGCCGCGACCTCGGCCCGGAGAAAGTGCTGGGCGAAGGTCGCGTCAACTTCCCGGTGCTCGTGCCCAAGCTGAAGTCGTTCGGCTACGCCGGCGCGCTTACCATCGAGCGCGAAATCAGCGGCCCGCAGCAGGCGGCGGATATCAGGAGGGCGGTGGATGTGCTGAGGGGGCTGGTGTAGCGCAGCGTCGGGGCAGGAGACACGTCGCCTGAGGCGACTGAAGCTCCTGCCCTACCCAGTGGTTTCGGGACTGAAGTCCCGAAACACCACACCAGCGGCGGGGGTAGGCTACTGCGACTACAGGGGCAGGACACCAAAGGCTGCGGCGTTGCTTCGCAGCCACCGCTGAGCTCTTGCCCTACGGCGCCTACGACGGGGCGTACTC
>JBEKKD010000025.1:0-18052 GCA_050010895.1 Armatimonadota bacterium | reverse complement strand
CTGCTGCTCCGCCTCCCCCATCGCCTGGTCAGCGTCGAAGGTCTCTTCTTTGCCGCGCTTCTCTTCTGCGTCCAAGCGCAGCAGCAACTCGCTCAGGTCGTCCTCGCCCCAGCCGGTGGCGTGAAGCTGCTCCTGCGCCTCCAAGTCGCGAAGGAGTTCCGCGAGGGCTGTCTCATCATCTTCGGCCAGATCCGAGGCGCGATTATCTATGGCGAGAAATGCCTCCGGGTAGGGGCCGTCATAGACGTGGCAGGCGATCTCGATCCAGCCTTCGAGCCGCGCCGCCTCCACCAATCCGTGGCCGGCGAGAATGGTACCATCAGGAGTGATCACCACCGAAGGTCCGCGATCTTGCGGAGTTCGGTGATGATCCCGGTCACGACGCGTGCTGGCAGCCGGTCCATTGCAATATCTCCCTCGTGCTACGTACCGAAGCGGCTTCGCAGAGCAGCATCGGCCAAAGACAAAGCCGGCCCCTGGGTCCAGATTCGAGGGAGCGACCCTCTATCTCGACTCAGAAGCCGGCTCAGCTGCGTCGGCTCTTCCCCCACCACTATGGGCCAGGGGCCTAGACTCATGAACATACTACCATATCGAACGAGCGCTGGCTAGTGGGCGAACATGCAGATCGCCACGTACCCGGGTACCCGGGTAACTCCGCGAGCGCCCGGATACCCACTGCTACCGCGCCGCCTTAGGGGTGCGAGGAGGTTGGCGAGTCAGCCCCGTCCGGCCGTTGGCGACCCTGCGGGTTGGTGATCAGCCGGAGTCTGGCCGCTGCCCCGATCGCCGACTGTCAGGGAACGGCTTGAGGAGTCTCTGCATCACGCGAGCGGATTCGTCCAGGCTTTGCCGGTGCCTCTCTCCTGCCCCCTTCGCGCTGGATGGCCGAAGTCCCCTCGGCGCCGCGATGAACCCTTCCCTCAGCAGATCCGCCCCGAACTTGCACCTATGGCACCGCTGGCGCTCACAGAAGACAGTTCCCCGCGGGTAGGCCACGAAGCCCTCCGTCAGCCCACAGTTGCGTCTGACGGCCCGCGCAAGTGCGCTGCCCGAGCCTGGCGAGAGCTGCACCGAAATGCCGGACCACTCCTTGACCTGGCTCGCCCGCGTCAGAGGTTGAGCCGAAGCCTCCAGCCCTCTCGCCAACTCCTCGTTCCGCTCACGCGCGGCTGAGTCGATGTCTTCGGCCTCATTGGCTCGCCTGAGCGCCTGCGCCCTTTCGAGCAGCCGACGGGCCTCCTCGAGAAGACGCGTGCTCTGGCCTGCGATGGCCTTGACGAACACATCTTCGGGCCGCAGGCCTGCATCCTCCAACCAGTTCAACATAGGGCGCAGGGCCCCAGCATGCTTCGCCCAGTCCCGGAACTTGCGGTCGAAGTACATCTGCCTGAGATACTCCTCTCGTTTCGCGCGCTCGTACATCACTCGCAGCGGCTCAGCGTCCATCTTGTCATCAGGATGAGTCTTGTTCCACTCATCACTCATGCGCTTCCAGTCGACTCGTCGTCCGGCGGTATCGAACTCACGCTGCACAAGATACGCGAATGGGACCTGGCGCTGGGCTACGAAGTCCACTATTCGCAGCCGCCTCTCGAAGGGCTTCTGGTAGCGGCGAGTGCGCCCCCGCAGCTTGACGCTGTCAGGCAATCTCTCGGCCCGGGGGTTCGCGGCCTCTCTCTGCGCCCAGAGGACGATCACGGGCAGATCGTCTTGGATGAACTCCACCACTCCGCCTTCGATGTCCGCCAGCAGCCCATCATCTGCGTCATGCACTCCAGTCAGGTACTTCCGCTCCACCATGCGCCGCAGCTCACGGGCCACGGGCTTGATCTTGTGCTTCCGCTCGTTCAGTTTCCAGATAGCGTCCAATCGCCTCCTGAAGTCGTTTCCGGTCATCGCGCTCTTCGCGTATGAATTGATACGTTCACTTGGGGTGTGACAATACTATCACATGCCATGAGGCGCCGCAAGGCGCGCGAGGAGAAGATGATATGCCAAGAGCGGAGACGTACAGCGTGATCGAGGCCGCCCAAGTGCTAGGGGTGGGTCAGCGTAGCGTCTACGACGCCATCCGAGACGGGCGACTGCCGGCGTTGCGCGTGGGCCGCAAACCAAAGCTACGCATCCCCAAGTTCGCAGTCCAGGAGCTGCTGCGGCACCCGGATCGGTGGGAAACTGGAGGCGAGCGGTGAGGGCAGTGCGGAGGCACACGATCTCCGCGTCGCCTGACCTCGCGGCTGGAGGGCGCGCATGATCCTGACTGACCAGCACCGTGCCGACCTCCGCCGTAGCGGACTGAACGACGATACCATCGCGACCTCAGGTATCCACTCGCTGAGTGCAGCCCAAGTCCGCGGGCTGCTCAAGATGGATGGAGGAGCTGGATACGCCATTCCCTATCCCGGCGCGACCTACAGCGATAGCTCACCCTACATCCGGGTCCGGCTCGATCAGCCACTGGTCACGGGGGACGGCCACACCGCGCGCTATCTCACTCGCAAGGGCGAGTCCCCGCGTCTCTATGCGCCACCCGGCCTTCCGGAAGGATGGCGGGAGAACACAAAGCTACGCTTATTGGCGACCGAGGGCGAGAAGAAGAGCCTGAAGGCCACGCAGGATGGCTATCCCTGCCTGGGTCTGGGCGGCACCTATGGGTGGCTGCGCAGGTCCAGGGACGGGGATTCGATGCCGATCGCTGATCTCGGCAAGATCGCATGGAAGGCTCGGCCCGTTGTGGTCGTGGGCGACAGCGACCTGCGCGCCAATGAACAGGCCGCGGAGGGTCTTCAGCGGCTCAGGAAGCAGCTGGCCAAACGCGGCGCGCGAACGGGCCTGCTACTCCTGCCGGGAAGCGGCGTCGCCAAGGTCGGCCTCGACGACTTCCTGGTCGAGCACGGTGCCAAAGCCCTGGCCGAGTTGCTGGCCACGGCAGGACCCGGCGGGAGAATCAGCACCTGGGCCGACATAGCGGGGGTGCTCGGCCCCGTTCAGTGGGCATGGGATCGCTGGTTAGCAGTCGGTTTCCTCACCATGATCGCGGCGGGTCTGGAGCTCGGAAAGAGCAACTTGGCCCTGCGCATTGCGGCCTGCTACCTGCGGGGCGATCCGTGGCCCGACGGCTCGCCATTCACGAGTCCACTCGCCAAGGTGCTGTGGTGCGAGACCGAAGCCGGCCAGGCCATGAACTTGGACCGAGCGAAAAAGTGGGGGCTTCCCCTTGATCGCATCATCACCCCGTTCGAGGACCCTCTAGCGGACGTCGACCTCGACGATCCCGACCACCGCTTGGCCATAAGCGATGCTGCCGCCCGCGACGACGTTGGCTACGTGGTCGTGGACTCGCTGTCGGGGCGGAGCGCGCGGGATGAGCGTGGAGCCGCCTTTGGCGAGGTGACGGGCTGGCTGGCCAGCGTCGCCCGTGACGTCGGCAAGCCCGCCTCTCTCACTCATCACCTGCGGAAACGTACGCCGTTCGACTCCGATCCGAAGGTGGAGGTCACGCTAGAGATGGTGCGGGGATCGACGGCGGTCGCACAGACATGTCGCACCATCTGGGCCCTCTCCCAGCCCGACCCTACGAGCGACTGGCGGTGCCTGAACCAGATCAAGAACAACCTCGCCGCCAAACCTTCCGACGCGATCGGAATGCGGATCACCGAAACCGGCGAGGTGGTCTTCGGCGCTGCGCCGGAGGCTCCCCATACCGAAACTGCTACCGGTCGCGCGGAGGATTTCCTCTGCGGTCTGTTGGCAGCAGGAGCTGTGCCAGCGGCCCAGGTGTTCTCGGAGGCTGATGCAGCGGGCATCTCCCGCCCTACTTTGAACCGGGCCAAGGACAAGCTCCAGATCGTCTCCATGAAGCCCGGCGGCGTGTGGCACTGGTCGCTGCCAGCCCGCGAGGGGATGGAACCATGATCACCTTGAGTACCTTGAGCATGTTGATCATCTTGATAGCCTTGAAGGGCGGCCAATATGACCAAGCCTATCAAGATTGTCAAGGTTATCAAGATCATCAAGATGATCGAGCTCCAGGCAATGCGTCCCTCGCCCGCCCGCGTCTGACCTCGCCACCGACCATCGCGGCCTGCGTCAAGCGCTTCTGCCTGGATTGCCTGGGTGCCACGAGTGGACGAGGAGCCTTCGACTGCCAGTCCCGGATCTGCCCGCTCTATCAGGCCTCTCCTTTCCGGCGGATCGGCCGACGCCGGGCGAGCAAGGGCCTCGTGATCAGCTACTGCCGCCACTGTCAACCTGGCGACCTGACAGACTGCGGTGGCGATGGTTGCGCGTTGTTCGCCTGGCGACCTTGGCAGCCGGGAGGGCAGCCGAAGGCGCGGACGGTGAGCGATGCCGAGAAAAAGCATCTCCTGGCGATCGGACAGTCCTCTCAGTTTCAGAATCCACGGCAATGAACGGGCACTTTCGGGGCGAGTTTTCGACGCACGGGGCCAGGGACGAGATATCATCCCCGGCTCAGGACTGAGATACGACAGTTGCGACCGCGACACACTGCCACAGGTGAAGCACACGGATCGGGCGCCGGCGCAGACGCTGTTGCCTTCGAGCGGGCTCGCCGCCGGCTGGGCCTGAGTTATCGTCAGCTCGGGGCCAAGGTGGGCGCCTCTCACGTGGCAGCGTTCCGGTGGTGCCAGGGCATCAGGCCCGCACCGGCTTCCCTCTACGCTGCTCTCGGTATCCCGATGCTCACACAGGAACGCCAGCTCGCGGCTGAGCAGCGGCAGCGACCTCGGATCACCGTTCGCCTTCCAGCCGGCATTCCCCAGGCTGAGGCGTTCGCCGCCTGCGCCCGCGCCGTCGCCGAGGCGCTGAACCATCGATGTGGAGAGGATGCTGCGTGACAGGCGCGGGCGCGGCGTGTGGACGGAAGCGCAGGCGATGGGGCAACCTTCTCGTTGACAAGCTGGGGTTGTATGGCATCATGCGGGCGGGAGACGATGGAATGCGCAGGCGCTCGCTCACAGCACGACAGAGCCTTCCTTGCTGCTCTGGCTCCAGAGCGCCTACTCCGGGAGGCAACAGGTGAGAGCGGGCCTTTACATCAGAGTCAGTTCCGACGAGCAAGCGCGCGGCATGGGACCGGATATGCAACGGACACGCAGCCGCGCCCTGTGCGAGAGCAAGGGCTACGAGATCGTCGCCTCGTTCGAGGGCCTGGGCGAGTCTGGTCGCACGCTCGACCGTCCCAGCATGAACGCGCTGTTGGCGGCGGCGAGGGCCGGGGAGATCGACGTCGTGGTGGTCTACCGGCTGGACCGGCTCGCCCGCAAGGCCAGTGACCTGCTGAGGATATGGGAGGATCACTTCGCGAGCTGCGGTGTCGAGCTGGCCTCGGCAACGGAGTCGGTAGACACCTCCACCCCCATGGGCCGGGCGATGATGGGCATGACGGGCGTGTTCGCACAAATGGAGTCAGAGCTCATCCAGGAGCGAACGAGTGACGGCAAACGCGAGAAGGCCCGCCAGGGCGGGTTCGGGAACGCGGTGCGCTCCTTCGGGTTCAAGTGGAACCGGGAGAAGAAGCGGCCCGAGATCGTCGAGCACGAGGCCGAGGTCAGCCGTACCATCTTCACCATGGCGGCTTCCGGGCACAACGTCGAGAGCATCTGCAAGACCCTCACCCGGCAAGGCGTGAAGCGGCGGAAGGGGGGCGAGTGGTGGAATGGCGAGATGCAGGCGATGATCGCGAATCCCATCTACATGGGACGCTTCGTGACCTACCGCGACCCGGAGACGGGAGAGGAGACGCTGGCCGATCCTGATCTCTGCCCTCCTCCGATCGTGGACGCGGCGACCTGGCAGGCGGCGCAGACGGTGACGCAGGGGTGGCGGAAGACGAGCCGGCGCAAGGTCAGGCGGCAGCACCTCTTGTCCGGATTCCTCACGTGTGCCGCGTGTGGGCGGACGCTGACCATCAGGCAGCCCGACGCCCGGCACGCCTACTACGCCTGCAACAGCGCCGCGCAACATCGCAACGGGTGCGACCTCAGACATATCCCCTCGGCCGACCTGGACGCGGAGATCTGGGATCAGATCAGGGAGTGGGCGTCGAACCCCGAGGTGCTGCGGCGCTGCGCGCAGGAGACGCGGGCGGACCTGCTCCCCCAGTGGCGGCGAGCACTGGTTCGCGTCGGCGAGCAGATGAAGATCTGGCAGGGGCGCGAGCGCCAAGCGCGTGAATATCTGGAAACCGGCGTCTATGCACCTGCAGACTTCGCCCGGACGAAGAACGAGTACGACACCCACATGGCGGACCTGCGGGCCGAGGCTGAAGAGCTGGAGCGCAAGATCGCGCAGGCCGAGCAGAACGAGCAGAACGTAGACTGGACAGCGCGAACGCTGATGGCAGCGGGCGACCTGGACGCGCTCGACCTGGATGCGAAGCGGCGCCTGCTGTCGGCGCTCGCCGTGAAGGTCACTGTGAAGACGTACACTGACGAACGGGGCAGGCTGAAGGACTGGACGGCAGAACTAGAGAGCTACGGGGCGGTTGTTACCGGCTTGGCGGTAACGGGGGCCATGTGTTGACAACGCCCTATATAATATAGCAGTAGCGTCTGCGGGTGGGGCCTCCGAGTGAGTGTTGGCTCGACCGGAGGGAGCAGCGGTGCGAACAGTGGCCGACGAGCGCGGGTCTGACCGAGTTGTCTGGGTGCAGGTGTTCCTGATGGGGAGGGAGTCGCCTCTCTCCGGTCGGCTCCGCAGATCTTGATCCCTCGCATAGGTCGCCCCTGCTCGTGCGTTTCCCGGGGCGTTTCCAACTGCAGGAAGCTGCCCCGGAGCTGCGCCGAAGCCGCACGAGGGCAAGCGCGAGGCGAAGCCTGGCGTGCCGCCGAACTGTAGGCGGCATCGCCTTCCGCGCGTCCGTCGGGGCGTTCCGAAGTACACGGAGCCGCCCCTGAGCTACGCCCGAGCCGCGCGAGATTTGCGAGTCGCTCGGGATGACAGCATTGTGCTTCTCTGCTATCCCGGGCTTTCCGACTACACTCACGAACGAGCGCGCGCGGTTTGACACTGAGACGGCGTCTTTGGTATGATAGCTCTTCCGGAGAGGCAATGCTATGTACGCAGTGGTAGATACAGGCGGAAAGCAATATCGGGTCGCACCCGATGAGATGGTTCAGGTCGAGAAGCTGCCCGCGGCGAAGGGCGAGGTGGTCGAACTCGACCGCGTGGCCCTGGTAGAGCAGGACGGCAAGGTGCAGGTGGGCTCACCGTGGCTGGTCGGGGCGAAGGTGATCTGCAAGGTGGTTTCACACGGGCGAGACCGCAAGATCGACATCTTCAACTACCGCTCGAAGGGCGGTTTCCACCGCGCGAAGGGCCACCGCCAGGCGTATACGCAGTTGAAGGTCGAGCAGATCGTGGTGGGCGGATAGGAGCGGCGCGGCTTCGGCAGCAAGCTATCGAAGCAACGGAAGCACCGGAAGGGGCTTCGGCACTGAAGTACCGAAGCAACGGAAGCGGCGGGATCACCCGGAGGACCGGGCTCCCACAGTGGTGGCAGGGGCGAGCCCCTGCCCAACGAGGAGGGCTGACATGGCGCACAAGAAGGGACTTGGAAGCTCACGCAACGGCAGAGACAGTCAGCCGCAGCGACTGGGCGTGAAGGTGTACGCGGGCACGCTGGTGCCCGCGGGCAGCATCATCGTCCGCCAGCGCGGAACGCCGATCAAGGCCGGCCGCAATGTGGGCGTCGGCCGCGATGATACGCTGTTCGCGCTGATCGAGGGCGTGGTGCAGTTCGCGGAGTCGGGCGGCCGCAAGCACGTGAGCATCGTTCCGGCAGTCGCGTAGGCCGGGCTAACGGCCCCTCGAGGCCGAACGCACGGCCCATCAGGGCCGTACAGGCGGCCCCCACGGGGTTCTTGTGTTTATCGACGAAGCTGAGATCTCTGCAAAGGCTGGCGATGGCGGCAATGGCATCGTCAGCCTTCGTCATGAGAAGCACGTCCCGCGCGGCGGCCCGGACGGGGGAGACGGGGGCCGCGGCGGCAATGTGATCGTGATCGCGGACGGCCACCTCCGCACCCTCATCGACCTCGCCCACAGGCGCCAGTACCTGGCCGAGAGCGGCGGGCACGGTGGGGGCAATCTCCGGCACGGCAAGAACGGCGCCGATCTCGAGATCTCGCTCCCTGTCGGCACAGTAGTTCGGAACGCGGAGACGGGACAGGCGGTCGTGGACCTCGTCCGGCCCGGGCAGCAGGTGGTGGTGGCGCGGGGCGGCAGGGGAGGGCGTGGGAACGCGCACTTCGCCAGCCCGACCCGACGCACGCCGCGATTCGCCGAAAAGGGCGAGCCAGGTCAGGCGCTTCGGCTGTTCCTGGAACTGAAGCTGCTCGCGGACGTGGGCGTGATCGGCCTGCCGAATGTGGGCAAGTCCAGCCTCATCGCCCACGTGTCGGCCGCCAGACCGAAGATCGCAGACTACCCGTTCACGACGTTGGTCCCGAATCTGGGCGTGGTGAGAGTCGAGGAGGGCAATAGCTTCGTCATTGCCGACATGCCGGGACTGGTCGAAGGCGCGCATCTGGGCGCGGGGCGCGGGCATGACTTCCTGCGGCATGTGGAGCGGACGCGAACGCTGATCCACGTGGTGGATGTGGCTGCGCCAGATCGGGATCCGATCCACGATTTCCAGGTGATCAACCAGGAGTTGGCGCTCTACGATGCGGAGCTGGCGACTCGGCCGCAATTGGTGGCGCTGAACAAGATCGATCTGCGGCCCGATCCGGCGAAGGTGACGGAGGTCGAATCGTATCTGGCAGGCGAGAGCTATCGCGTTTTCCGCATCTCGGCGCTCACGGGCGAGGGGCTGCGACAACTGATGGGGGCGGCGTCGCTGATGCTGGGCGAACTGCCGGCCATCGAGCCGGCCGAGCCCGCTGAAGCGACCCCACCGGCCCCGCGGCGCGGGCGGCAGCGGCCGCGAGTGGAAGCGGTCGAGCCCGGTCTGTTCGAGGTGAGCGGCGGGGACATCGAACGGGTGGTGATCATGACCGACCTCGACAACGAGGACGCGGTGCGCTACCTGCACCGGCGGCTGGAGCAGATGGGGGTGATCCGCAGGCTGCGGGAGCTGGGCGCGAAGGACGGGGACAAGGTGAGGATCGGCGAAGTGCAATTGGACTTTGTGGAGTGAAGGCCCATGGCAACCGAGACCACACGAGAGGTAGTCGAGAAGGCGAAGCAGGCGCGGGAGGTGACGACGCGACTGGCATCCATGTCGCGGGGGGAGAAGGACTGCGTCCTGCTGCTGATGGCGGACGCGATCGGAGCGCAGAAGGGCGCGATTCTCGAGGCGAATGCGAGAGACATCGAGAACGCGCAGAAGCGGAAGCTCTCGGCGGCGCCGATCGACCGGCTGATGCTCGATGACGCGCGTGTAAAGGAGATGGCGGACGGGCTGCGCGATCTGGCCCGGCTTTCGGATCCGGTGGGCGAGATCATCGAGGGGTGGCGGTTGCCGAACGGGCTGGAGATATCGAAGGTGCGCATCCCGCTCGGGGTGATCGGCATCATTTACGAGTCTCGGCCGAACGTCACGGTCGATGCTGCAGGGCTGTGCCTGAAGTCGGGCAATGCAACCATTCTGCGCGGCGGCTCGGATGCCATCAACTCCAACCTCGCGCTGGTAAAGGTCATGAATGATGCGGCGATGCCTGCCGGGCTGCCGGCGGGCGCGATCGGCATCATCGAGAGCACGGACCGCGAGGCCGCGGCGGAACTGATGCGATTGAACGAGTACATTGACGTGCTCATTCCTCGCGGCGGGCACGAGCTGATCCGGCGGGTGAAGCGCGAGTCGACGGTGCCCGTGATCGAGACGGGCGAGGGCGTCTGCCACGTCTATCTGGACGCGTCGGCGGACCTGGCAAAGGCGGAGCCGATTGTGGTGAACGCCAAGTGTCAGCGGCCCTCGGTCTGCAATTCGGCGGAGACGCTGCTGGTGCACAAGGACTGCGCGGCGAAGCTGTTGCCGCCCATCGGCAAGAAGCTCGGCGAGATGGGTGTCGAACTGCGGGCATGCGAGCGCTCGATCGAGTATCTCGAAGGCGCGAAGCCGGCGACCGAAGACGATTGGGCGACGGAGTACCTGTCGCTGATTCTTTCGGTGAAGATGGTGGACAGTCTGGACGAGGCCATCGCCCACATCAAGCGCTACAGCACGCGGAACTCGGATGCGATCATCACGGAGGATCTGGCGAGCGCCCGGAAGTTCACGCAGGAGGTGGACTCGGCTGCGGTCTACGTGAACGCGTCGACGCGGTTTACGGACGGCGGGCAATTCGGCCTGGGCGCGGAAATCGGGATCAGCAATCAGAAGTTGCATGCTCGCGGGCCGATGGGGCTGCGGGAGCTGACGATCTACAAGTATGTGATCTATGGGGATGGGCAGATACGGGCGTAGGGGGCTGACGCTATTCGAAGGGGCTTCGGCGCTGAAGCACCGAAGCGGCGGAGGCGAGATTGCCACGGTCGTCGGGCGACTAGCGTCGCCTCGCCTCCCTCGCAATGACAAGCTCGGACTTCGGCACTGAAGTACCGAAGCAACCAAGCGGAGGCGCGGAGAACGACGTTCTATCCGCAGATTAGGCAAATTACACTGATGTGCCCGCCGGTGGCGGGCGGAACGGCAACGTCGGGACTCCCCTTTCGTCCGCCTTCGGCGGGCGGCTCGGTATGACAAAACGGCGTGCTGTCGGCATAATTGGAGGGACGTTCGACCCGATCCACTTCGGCCATCTGGTGGCTGCGGAGGAGGCGCGGGCGCGGTTCTCTCTCGACCGGGTTATCTTCGTGCCGAACGGCGATCCGCCGCACAAGAAGTCGTACGCGGTGACACCGGCAGAGCGGCGATACGAGATGGTGGAGCTGGCAACGGCGTCGAATCCGTTTTTCGAGACGTCGCGAATTGAGATTGACCGGCCCGGGCCGTCGTACTCGGTGGACACGGTGCGGGCGTTTCGAGAGCAGTTCGGCGCCGGCTCAGAGCTCTACTTCATCACCGGCGTCGATGCGCTGACCGAGATCGCTACCTGGCACGAGCCCGAGAGGCTGCTGGAGCTGTGCGAGTTGATCGCGGTGACGAGGCCCGGGTACGAGGCAGAGCAACTGCGGGCGGCGCTGACTCCGCAGATGTTGGCGCGGACGCACCTGTTGGACATCCCACGCGTGGACGTGTCCTCCACGGAGCTGCGAGAGCGGGCAGCGGCGGGGCAGCCGCTGCGATACCTGACACCAGAGCCCGTGGTGAGGTATATTGAAGCGCGGGGGCTGTATCGGTAGAGTTGCATTCTACACGGGTAGGCTAAGGCAGAAGCGATGGATTCAGTCATAACGAACAACGGGGTGAGACGGCGAGGAATCGCGTTCGAGTGGTGGTGGCTCATCTGGGTCGCTGCGGCCGCGTGCACGTTCGCGTGCGGGACCATCCTCGGTGTGGCGTCGAGTGGGGGCACAGGGGATAGCGGCGGAGGGTGGTTCAGCCAGATCCTGGATCGGCCTTTCGGTGGCGCGGATCGGGTGACGATCCTCGCCGTGGGATGCGACAACTCGACGGACAAGGGACTGGCCGACACGATCATCGTGATGGTGCTGAGCCCGAAGACCGGCGACATTTCCGCGCTCTCCGTACCCCGCGACAGCCGGGTCGAGATACCCGGCGTGGGGGTCCGGCGCATCAACGCAGCCCATTCGATAGGTGGAATGCCGCTGACCATTCAGACCGTCGAACTGGTGCTGGGCCTTCCGATAGACAAGCACATAGAGATCAATGTTCCGGGGATCGTGAAGCTGGTGGACGCCGTCGGCGGCATCGACATCGACGTCGAGAAGCGCATGAAGTACCGCGATCGGGCCCAGGACCTCGATATCGACCTCCAACCCGGGATGCAGCATCTGAATGGAACGCAGGCGATGGAGTACGTGCGATTTCGGCACGATGCGGAGGGGGATATCGGTCGAATGGAGCGGCAGCGGCATTTCCTGAGAACCGTGATCACGCAGATCGCGAAGCAAAGCAATGTATCGCGGTTGCCGCAGTTGGCGCAGGCATTCACGGAGATCGTAAACACGGATCTGTCGGTGAAGGACTTGCTGACACTCAAGAAACTGGTGGAGCAGGCGGGGCCGGACGGGATCCGCGCGGAGTCGCTGCCGGCCGAGCCGGTGATGATCCACGGGCAGAGCATGCTCGATCTGGACCCGGACAAGGTGCGGGAGACCGTGGACCGCGTGCTGCGAGGTCAGGGCCTGGCGGTGCAAGTGCTGAACGGCACCGATACCGCCGGACTGGCGGCGAAGGTCGCCTCGCAACTCGAGGAAGCCGGCTGTGACATCACGGAAGTGGCGAACGCGACGGAGACAAGCGACACGACGTTCATCATCAGCCACCGCGGCGGATCCCGGCGCGCGGAGCGGGTATCGGAGTGGTTGGGTGGCGCCGGAGTGATTTCGGTCCAACCGCAGGGAGATAGCCCAGCGGATGTGACTGTGGTCGTCGGGCGCGATCTGATCGGCAAGGTGAACCAGAACCCATGAGGCAGCACGGGCGGGGCCCGGCAGTCGAGGCGGGAGGGCTGGCGACGGAGGAGAGGCTGGAGATCGCCGAGAATGCGCTGCTGGACCACCGCGCGGTGAGCCCGGTGGTGCTGGACATGCGGGAGCTGACGGTGATCACCGACTACTTCCTGATCTGCCACGGCACCTCGAACGTGCACATTCGCGCGCTTGCCGACGCTGTGGTGGAGGCGATGAAGGAGGTCGGCGTCCGCGCGTATGGAGTCGAGGGGTATCAGCAGGGGCAGTGGGTATTGCTGGATTACGGCGACATCGTCGTGCACGTGATGGCGGTTGATGAGCGGGAGTTCTACAACCTGGAACGACTGTGGAGCGACGCACCCCGCAGGGAGCTAGCGGAAGCAGGGAATCTCTGACAGACCTCGGACTGTCAGTTGATCTGCGATGGCTGAAGCATGAGCGACATAGGCGAGCCGACACGAGCGGATATTCTGACTAAAGTGCGCGAACTCCTCGGGCGCGCCACGCTCGCTCGCGCGCGGAATCAGCGCGAGCAGGCGCTGAAACTGGTGCACGAAGCGATCGCTCTGGACGACACCAATGCGGAAGCGCATGAGCTGAAGGGCGACCTGCTACTCGATCTGAAGCGCGGCGAGGAAGCAATGGTGAGCTTCAGGCGGGCGATGGAGCTGCACCCGGATCGGCGCGTGCTCGAGGACAAGGTGGCGCGGGCCGCGCTGCAGCGGGCGGCGCGGCGGCAGACTCTGGAGATGTCGCAGGCGATTCTGGAGGGACGCGCAAAGCCGGCGGGCCCGAAGAAGAGCCCGGCGTATGCGGCGCTGCTCTCGCTCATCGCGCCCGGGCTCGGCCAGTTCTACAACGGCGAGGTGCTGAAGGGCTTCGCCATGCTTATCGGCTACGTGTTCCTGTCCGCGCTGGTGGTGCTGGCGGTGTTGCGGGAGATTGCGTCGAGCCCGATCGGCGCGCAGGCGATGTATGGGCGCCCGATAGACACCGGGGCGATCACGTCGGCGCTGTCGGGCAGCGCGCTGCTCGTCCTGATCCTGCTGATGGTGCTGTATATCTATTCGGTGGCGGATGCGGCGATTCGCGCCGGCCGGACGATGACCTCCGACGAGAGCGGGCTGGTGTAGGGCGAGATGGGGGAGGCGCGAGGGACGGAGGGGCTGCGGCAGGCGAGGTTGGGGGAGATGATCGCGCTCCCTCAGCCGCGCCAGAAGGGGCCGATGTCGGTCGAGCAGAGCATCCTGCGCCGACGAAGTGTCCGTGAGTTCGATCCGGAGCCCCTCGAACTCCACCTGATCTCTCAGTTGCTGTGGTCGGCGCAGGGGATCACTTCGGAGCGAGGATTCCGGGCCGCGCCATCGGCCGGGCGGGCGTACCCGATCGAGCTCTATCTGGCGTGCGCGGAAGGGCTGTTCCACTATCGGCCGGGCGAGCACGCGCTGGTGAAAGTGCTCTCGGACGACATTCGGGCGGCGCTGGCACGGCAGGGGAAGTGCGACGGGTTCGTGGCGCAGGCGCCGGTGTCGCTGATCTTCGCCGCCGTGTACGAGCGCACGACGAACTACTACGGCGAGCGGGGCGTGCGGTACGCGCATCTCGATATCGGCCACGCGGCGGAGAATGTGCATCTGCAGGGAGAGGCGCTGGGGCTCGGATCGTGCGGGCTCGGCGCCTTCGACGACGCGGCAGTGGCGCGAGTGTTGAGCCTGCCGGCCGAGCAGAAGCCGGTGTATGTGATTCCCGTGGGGAGGGCGCGGGTGAGGTGAGGGGACGTCGCGGCTTCGGCACTGAAGTACCGAAGCAACCTAAGAGTGGCAGCGCGATGCGATGGGCGCGGAGGCCCCCGTAGCGCAGCAGAAGCGATTCGCTCGCAGGTCGGCCGCCTGTCGGCCACCTGCGTGAACACCGCGCGCGACATGCTGCTACGGTGCGCGGCAAGCCGCGTACGCATGCTCCAGGCGGAGGCCCTGCTGGCCCACCACCGGGTTCTGGGTTTCCTGCTTCACGTAGGCGTCGGTATAGACGCAGATGTTGGCCGCCTCCGTCGCGTACCGGAGGGAGAAGCGCTGTTTGCCCGCGAAGGGGTCGGTGTCGAACTGGCGGAGTTGCGTGTACTCCTTCAGCATGACGGGAACCGTAAGCGTCTCGCCTGGCTGCAGCGGCGGCATCGGGACGTACTCGGCCGCGAACAGCGGCTCCAAGTACTTCTGCGCGTCCGCGTCGTCGGGCACGGCCACCCGCACAGCGATGCACACGCGCTCGGTCGGTTGGTCGGACGGGTTCGACACCGTGAGGAGCACGTACGCGGGCCGGTAGAGGAAGTCAGGGTCGGGCTTGAGCCATACCGAGGGGTCTCCGCCCCCACCGTTCTCGGCCGCCTTCGCCCCGTCGAGCACCGCGTTGACGGCTTCGCTTGCGACATCGGGCGGGACGCCCGCGGCATCGGCGGCCTGCTTTACCAAGTAGTCGGTCCCCATGCTCGCGACTTCGTCGAAGTTGGGCAAGGTGGGAGGGACGCCTATCGCCGCCAGGCCCACATCCATGGCGGCCGTCAGCGGTCCCTGCGCCCAATCCGGAGCCCAGCTCACGGCAGCCGCCTTGATGGAGTCGTAGGCCTTCGCGACCCAGTTCACGGCATCAGCCACGAAGCTGACCGCGTCGCTGAAGAAATCGCCGATCTGGTCCCACCAGCTCTGGTCTTCCTGGTGTGGGGTGAAGTCCAGCTTGGCGCCGACCTTCCAGCCGGCGGCTGCCAGCATGGGTCCGAGTTCCCTGATCACCACGTAGTGATACATATGGCTCGGAGCTTCTTCTTGGATCGGCTGATAGCTCGCCACGCGCACCACGGGGTGATTGAGCTTCGGGAGCTTGGCCTTGCGGGCCGCCTCCGCCGCCGCGATCTCCGCGGGAGTCATGAGGTGGATGACTGGCTGCGGCGGCGGCTCGCCGTATGTAACCTCCACCGCCTCCGAGGGCAGACCGACGCATTCCCCGTGCGCGTTCAGGGGCACCACGCGCACGTAGTAGGTGCGGCGGAAGGCGGGGAGACGGGCCAACGTCGTCGCCGAGAGCTTCTGCAGCATCGCCTTCGCCTGTGCCCGGGTGGCAGGAGTGCTGGGCCTGCGCACGAAGGCTGGCTGCGCGTGCGCGGCCAGCGAGGCCCGGGTAGCGACCCTAACCGCGCGACCTCGCGCCGGCGCGTTCGCACTCGGCGGTGCGGGTGCGAAGGCGGTGAAGTCGATTCTGAACTGCTCGTAGCCGCCGGGGGCAGGCACCTTCTTCAGGCCATTGCTCGCCACCAGCCCGCCCGACTTGTCCCAGTGCTTGGCATCGCCGGTGAAACGGAAGCTGGACACTTGCCAGACGGCCGAGACGACGCCCTTCTCTTTGGTGGACCAGCGAAAACTGGGGGTGAGGAAGGGCTGGCCGCTGTGCCAGTCCAGCGGGAGCTGCTTCAGCCAGAAGCGGAACTCCGGTCCCTGGTCACGCAGGATGTCTAGCTGGGTGTTGGGGTTCGTGAACAGATAGGGCAGGTACTGCGAGATCTGAGAGATCGGAGCCGATCGGAATGAGCGTGGCCCCATTGCCATCGTGGGGAGCTTCACCGCGCGCCTGGGCGCCGCCGCTTGCGCCGAGCTCAGAGCCGCTGTCACGACCAAGCAGATCAGGAGAAGGCGCAGGGGCAGTGTGCGGTCGCGCCTCCCGCGGATTGGAACTGCTCGACTCTCGACAGAATGTGTTGCCAGTCGCGTGATCACTCCTCGACTCCTCTGCTCAGACGGCCACGCGCGGAGAGGAAGCATGTGTCGCGGGGCTCTGGCTGTGATTGCCACGCGGGGCGTGCAAATTGCAACGGCGTGGGGGAGGAGCGAGCCGCGGACTGTGATTGGGGTTGGTGCCCGCTCCCCAAAGCATCCCGGTCGACGGCCGCGAACGCCGCCACATCGCCATAGGCCGGCCGGCAGCTCACGGCACCGGCGCGGTGGGAATGGCGTGCTTGCGGGAGCGGAGCAGGAGCACCAGGGGCAAGGTGACGATGAACAGGGCGCCGATGAGGAAGAAGGCGTACTGGAACGACATCACCGCGGCCTGCTGCTGCACCAGACCGTTCAGCAGCGCCATCGTCTTCTGCCCCGCGGATGCCGGATTCACACCCCGCATCGCGAGCGCCTGGCTGATCGTCTGGTAGCGCTGCACGAATGCCGGGTTGAGGGGATCGAGGTGACCCATCAGCCGGCTCGAGACCGCTTGCTGACGGCTCTCCAGCATGGTGGCGAAGATCGCGATCCCGAAGCTGCCCCCGATCTGCCGCACCAGGTTGTAGAGCGCGGCGGCATTGGTCATCCGCGGCCGCGGCACCAGCGCCAGCGCACTGGTGGAGAGCGAGACGAAGATGAGGGAGAAGGCCAGGCCCTGCCAGACCTGCGGCATCACCAGGCCCAGATAGCTCGTGTCCAACGTGAACCTGGACATCATCAGGGTTGCGATGCCGGAGAAGAGCAGGCCGGCGCCGACCATGGTGCGAGGGCCGACGCGGTTGTAGAGGCGACCCGCAATCGGCATCCCGATCATCATCACCAGCGATCGCGGCATCATCGCCAGACCCGACTGCAGCGCGTCGTACCCCAGCAACTCCTGCATGAACAGGGGCAGCAGGAACAGGCTGCCGAACAGCGCCAGTCCCAGCACGCCGCCGAGAATGGTGGCGGAGGTATAGGATGGGCTTGACAGGATGGTCAGGTCCACCGCGGGCTTCCGGTTGCGCAGCTCCCAGAACACGAATGCGATCAGGGCGACCGCGGCAATAACGGTGAAGGCGATGATGAACGGGGACTCAAACCAATCATCGGTCTGGCCCTCGGAGAGCACGGTCTGAAGAGAGGAGAGACCCAGGGTGAGCAAGAAGATCCCGACCGCGTCTATCTCGTGAATCCGCTGCCGGACCAGGTAGGGCGGGTCGGTGATGAACTGCGAGACCATGAACATCGCCACCGCTCCGATGGGCAGGTTGATGAAGAAGATCCAGGGCCATCCATAGGTGTCCGTCAACCAGCCCCCCAGGGTGGGCCCGATCGCCGGTCCCAGCAGGATGGCGATGCCAAACACGCCCATCGCCATCGCCTGCTCCACCGGCGGGAACACCTCCCGCAGGATCGCCATGGAGATCGGCTGCATCATCCCGGCGCCGATTCCCTGGGCGATCCTGAAGAACACCAGCATGGTCAGTCCGTGGGAGATTCCGCAGAGCAGGGAGGACACGGTGAACAGCACCAGCGCGATCAGGTACAGCCGCTTGCGCCCGACCACCGCCGCCAGCCAGGCGGTCAGAGGCAGAATCACCACCACCGCCACCAGGTACCCGGTCGCGACCCAACTGATCTCGGTGACCGTCACCCCGAAGCTGGCCCTCATGTCGGGCAGCGCGACGTTCACGATGCTGCTGTCGATCGCTCCCATCAAGGTGCCGAGGATGATACAC